>JAKAWM010000169.1 GCA_021827285.1 Actinomycetes bacterium
CGATCTCATGGTGACTCAGGGCACCTTTCCCTTCCCCCTTGAAGAACCCCTCTCCACCGAGACGCCCCGGGTGGGTGACGGTGTGCTGACCATGGACGCCGCGGCTCGGGTGGAGTTTGCGTCTCCGAACGCGGTGAACGCTCTCCACCGGCTCGGTGTTTACCGCGGCATCCTCGGGGCACGCCTGGACGAGCTGGGTCTCGAACATACTCCGGTACCAACCGCCTTTTCCCTGCTCTCACCGGCTTCCCAGGAACTGGAGAGGAAAGAGGTCGCCGTGTTCATGCGTTGCATACCGCTCCTGGACCAGGGCAAGGCTACTGGTGCTTTGCTGCTGGTTCGGGACGTAACCGACCTGCGGCGCAGGGACCGCCTGCTTCTCGGAAAGGATGTGGCGTTGAGGGAGGTCCACCACCGGGTAAAGAACAACCTGCAGACCATCTCGTCGCTGTTGCGGCTCCAATCGCGCCGCCTCCAGGAGGGGGACGCTCGCCACGCGCTAGAAGAAGCCGACCGCCGGGTCCGCAGCATCGCTTTGGTACACGAAGTGCTGTCGCGTGACACCGCCGACGCCGTTGACTTCAACGAGATCCTGCCTTCGCTCGTACGGATGGCTGAAGATCTTTCCATCCCGAACGCGCCAGTCGAAGTGACCTGGACGGGCGAGGCAGGCGAGCTGAGCGCCCAGGTGGCAACGCCTTTGGCAGTCGTGCTCAACGAGCTCGTCCAAAACGCGGTCGAGCATGCTTTCGCCGCTCAGGGGATGGATGGGGGCCAGCATGGCAGGGCCCGGCCGTCCGGGGGGAAGGTGAGCATCTTCTTTGAGCGCAAGGCCGCTGAGCTCGAGGTGACAGTGCGCGATGATGGGGCTGGGCTGCCTGAGGACTTCTCTCTTGACGAATCCGAGAGCTTAGGGCTGTCGATCGTTCGGGGACTGGTGAGCAGCCAACTCGGAGGCAGGATCAGGATGTGGAATGACGGCGGGACTGTGGTCGAGTTGGCTATCCCAGTGCCATAGTCGGCACTTTGCCCAAGCCAACAGAACCCTTCCGGTTCGGCGAACGCAACGGCCCCCGGCTCCGCGGGCTAACGGCGGCGCTGGTGCGCCAGCCAAGCCTTGCGAAGCTTGCGCCGCTCCTCCTCCGTGGTGCCACCCCAAATCCCCGATTCCTGGTTGGTCGCCAGGGCGAACTCCAGGCAGCTTGACCTGGCGTCACAGGTTGCGCAGACGGCTTTGGCACTCGTGATCTGCTCGATCGCCGCCCCCGTGCTGCCGATCGGAAAGAAAAGGTCAGGGTCGGTGTCCCGGCAAGCCGCCTTCTCGCGCCAGTCCTCAATGTCCCATTCGATAGTTCTGGTCCATGTCAGGGCCACCGGTCTGCCTCCTGGCGTGAGTTGTAGTCGGTCAACATTCGGCTAGCCATCAGGCCGTCCGCCCAGCCACGGTGACGGGCGGCTTGTGAAGGCTTTCACTTGTACCACCGAAAGCCTCAGCAGGTCAGGAGCGGTACGGGGAGAGTATAGCGGCGCAGGCCAGGGGTCTGGCAAGGGTTCCAGCGGTTTTTTTTCGTGGCATAGTTCACAGCCACCGGCACCGAGCCATGAAGGAGGTCACGGCGCCTGCGCGCTGGTGCCGGCGCCGGAGAATGCGGGAGCGCTCAAGGGCCGCCGAGTCAACTACTGCGGGCGCACGAGATAGAGAGCGTCCCGTGCCCAGCGCACCTCGATCGATCCTGATTGTCCCACGTAGTCCCCATCCAGCTGGAAAGGGACTGGGCGGTGGCCTTTGAGCGTGGCGCTCTGAACATCAGCCAGCATGGACACGTGGCGCGAGCGTCCCACTCGGGAGCCGTTGCCGAGCGCCGAAACCAGCACGGGCAGCAAGGTGCTCAACGCCAGCTTACGGAGGGTGACGATCGTTAGCGGCGTCTCCAGCGATGCCCCCGGTGCGACCCTGATCGGCCTCTTACCGAGAAAAGTATACGGATCCGTGTTCAGGCAGATGCAAAAATAGCCGTCCGTCACCGTCATTTCAGGTACCGCCCCATCGCGGGTGGCCTCCAGCCAGAAGGCCGGATGGCGGCGGTCATAGCCGTTAACCCAGGTCGAAAGGGCCGACATGATGAACAGGAACGGTCCCGCGTAACGCTTCAAGTACGAGAGACGTTCGACCCGCGCGACTACAGCCGCGTCGAACCCGATCCCGGCGTGGAACAAGAAGTACCGTCCATTGGCCTGGCCCAGGCCAACTTTGTCAATGGACTTCACGGCTAGGGCTGAAAGGAGCTGGCTAGTCGCCTCGACGGGGTCGTTGGCCATGCCGATCGTCCGAGCGAAGACATTCGTCGAACCGCCGGGCAATACGCCGAGCGCCGTGCTGCTCCCAGCCAGGCCATTAGCGGCCTCGTTCAGAGTACCGTCGCCCCCGAGGACCACCACGGCATCCAACCCGTCGGCGGCCGCGCCGAGAGCCAACCGGGTGGCGTGGCCGCGCCGATTGGTCTCCCGCAGGCTCACCTCGTGGTCAGCGGACAGGGCTTTTTGGATGACCACTCGGGCGCGCGCCGTCACGGAAGAGGCCGAGGTGTTGACCACCAGCAGTAACCGCATCAGTCAGTTTCAGTCGCCGACCGTAGGCGAGAAACGCTGCGCGCAAGAAGCCTCGATACGTGCATCTGGGAAATGTTCAGCCGGTCGGCGATCTCCGACTGGGTGAGGCCCTCAAAGAACCTCAAGTGGAGGATCAGCTGTTCACGAGGGGGTAGCTGAGCCAAGAGCGGCGAAAGGGTGGCGCGGCTCTCCACATGACCAAGAGACGCATCGTCGTCTCCCAGGCGTGCCCCCAAGGTTTCGCCTTCATCGCCACCAGCGGGGGCATCGAGCGACGCGGAGCGGTAAGCCTGCCCAGCCTCAAGCGCCTCGAGCACCTCTTCTTCGGAGACCTTCACCTCGGCAGCCAGTTCGGCGATGGTGGGCGACCTCCCCAGCTCCTGACCCAGCGTGCCTACCACTGTGCCCAAACGCAGGTAAAGTTCCTGCATCCGCCGCGGCGCCCTGACCGACCAACCCTTGTCCCGGAAATGGCGCTTGAGCTCGCCCACGATCGTTTGGGTGGCGTAAGTCGAAAACTCAACGCCACGCTCAGGGTCAAAGCGGTCCACCGCCTTAATGAGGCCAAGGGATGCTACCTGGAAGAGGTCGTCGAGAGCCTCGCCTCGATTGGCGAACCTGCGCGCCAGGTACTCAGCCAGGCCCAAGTGCGCGGCGACCAGCTCCTCGCGTAACCTCGCGTCTTGGGAAGAAGCGTAAGCGACGAACTTCTCCCTAAGCTGCTGGCGCCGGTCTGGTTCAGGGCCCACTGACCTCCCCTTGGCGCTCGCTACCAGGCTTGTCCTTACCCACCCGCTGCTTTTTCACGAGCATAAAGCGGGGCCCCTCGGCACCATCGGAAAAACTGTGCTCATCTACCAATGCGCCCAAAATGACTTCCGACAGAGGTGAGCGCGTCAGGGCGCCAGAGTTGCCGAAGTGGCCCTCGCCCACCACGGTCATGCCTTCTTGGCTGAGCCGGAAGCGAAGTTCCAGGGTGCCCTCCCGACCTGTCGTGCCGGTAAGGGCGAAGCACATTTCATCTATGGCCAAGCGCAAGTCCTCGACCTGGTCGTAGGTGAAGCCAAGCCTGCTCGCCAGGCCACCCGCCGTCACCCGGGCCAGCCCCAGGAACTCTGGCTTGGCCGGGACGACCAACCGGACCTCGTCCCCGCTGCTCACCTGGGAGTGCTCCTCTCATGGTCGAACGTATGGTCGTGCTGGTTTGCCGCAGGCACCCTATTCAGCACCGGACGGCCACACCCTACACCCGGCGGTGGCGCGAGGGGCAGCCTCGGCGGCCCGACGGTTAGACGAGCGGCCAAGGGTAGGGGAAATCCCCGGACGGCTCAGGGAAGACCCGGCTCTCGAGGACTGCCGCAGCCCTTTGCTTGAGGGCCGCCACTTCGCTCCCGCCCAGCAGTCCCGGGAGGGCTTCGGGCGCCACGCCCAAGGCGAGCGGTTCGACGGTGGCCAGGACGTCATCACCTATTGGCTCGCCAGCAAAATCCCAGATAACAGTCCGGAGCTTCGGAAGCGAATGAAAGCACAGCCCGTTGTCGATAGCCCAGATGTGACCGTCACGGTCGAGCAGGCAGTGGCCGCCCTTTCGATCGGCATTGTTGGCTATCAGGTCAAAGGCCGCCACCTTGCGCAGTGCTCCGTAGTAGCGAGGTTGCTCCACCAGTGTGAAGTACTGAGCGTCCCGGCGCGCCTCAACGCACAACTGGACCGAGCCGGGGCCCAACGGCCCATCCCTGCGGGGGGCAGTCGGCGGCACCAGGCCCCACCCCAAGAACGCGTCCAGCTCGTAGGCAGCCACTTCCCGCCGCCATAGTCCCCGGGGGAAGTCCCACAGGGGCCGCTCACCGCGTTCTGGCTTGTATATGGCAGGTAACTCCAAGTTGCCATGGCGCAGGCCAACCAGGAATGTCGCGTTCGAGCTCCAGGGGATCCGCCCAACTAGTTCGACTTTGCCGTAGGCAAGCGCGGCGAGCACAGCCTCGTCACGGTGCTGGCTCACAACGACGGGGCGCGGTGACCGTTCGTCTTCGGGCACGAGTGGTCCTCACTCATCGGGTAACCACATAGCGGGCATAGGGGGCGCCCGGCCCGCAACAACTCTTTGCCCCGTTCGATCAGGCCTGCGGCCTGGTCCCGGCTGAGCGCCAGGCGAGCGATCGCACCGCCGAAGCCAACCTGCTCGGGCGGCTCGTTGCCTGTCCCGACCTCGACGTCGACCTCGACCACTACTATCACCACCTTGTCCGCCGAGGCGTCGTAGCTGAGCTCCATCGCCCCTACGGCCCACTCGGGCAGGACCGGCTCCTCCAGCTCCTCCTCATTAGCGGGGTTGTTGGCACTGGGCAGGTCTGAGAGCACCTCGTTCAGCCCGCCGGCCAAGAGCAACACCTGCTCCTTCTCCAGTTTGAGAGAAACAAGCTGGTCCTCTTGGCGGGCTTGCAAGTAGAAGGTCCGCTGGCCGGGAGGGCCGATCGCTCCCACCGTCACCCGGCTGGGGTGGGTGAGGTCAAAAGAGCTGCTCATCGTCGTCTCCGGAGCGCCCCATCGACCCGCGGTAACTGGTCGGGGCTGGCCAGCCAGTTGAGGGTCAACACACGCGGGCCCTCGCTGGCGTAGCAGACGGCGCTTAGGGAGGCGGGTGCCACGACAATCCGCTGGAACAGGTCGAAATGCACCCCGAGGGCGTCCGCCAGCACCGCCTTGATGGGGTCCGCGTGAGAGACAGCAATGATGCTCTCACCTGGGTGCCGGCCTGCCAGGGCACGCACGGCGCCGAGAACGCGCGCCTGCATGGTGACCATGGCTTCGCCACCAGGGAAATGAAAAGCGCTCGGGCAGTGAGCGACCGTCGCCCAGCCCGGCTGTTTGGGCAGCTGGCCCAGTGCCATGCCCGCCCACGCGCCCACGTCCAAGTCAACCAGGCCGGGCTCCTCCTGCACCGTCAAGCCCACGCACCTGCCCACCAGCCCAGCCGTCTCTTGCGCCCGAGCCAGCGGAGACGCGTAAACCGAGCTGAGAACGGGCAGGAAGGGGCGCCAAGCGGCGATGGCTCGGCCGACGGCCTCTGCCTGAGCCCGGCCCTCCTCGGACAAGCCCGGCCCCGGGGCCGCCTCAGGCATCTCCTTGCCCGTCGTGGCCGTTTTCCCGTGCCGCACCAAAAGGACCACCGCCGGAGGACGGCTACGGGGACGGGGTGCCATGGCGGACCAAACTAGCGTCGTAACGGTGAGCGGAGACACGCTGGGCTCTCTGGAGGAAGAAGTCGTCGCCTGCCGGCGTTGCCCGCGTCTAGTGGATTGGCGGGAAAGGGTGGCTACGGAGCGTCGGGCAGCGTATGCAGACCAGGAGTACTGGGGCCGGCCACTGGCTGGTTTCGGGGACCCGCACGCCCGCCTCATGGTGGTGGGCCTGGCCCCCGCGGCTCATGGCGGGAACCGGACCGGGCGCGTGTTCACCGGCGACCGCTCGGGGGACTGGCTGTGGAGCGCCCTGTGGAGGGTGGGTCTGGCCAGCCAGCCCCAGAGCCATGGGCGTGACGATGGGTTGCAGGCGCGAGGCGTGTGGGTAACAGCCGCGGTGAAGTGCGCTCCGCCCCAAAACCGGCCCACCCAAGAGGAGGCGCACCGCTGCTTCCCCTACCTCGAGCGGGAGCTGGCCCTGCTCCAAGAGGCCCGAGCAGTTTTGGCCCTGGGCGGCTTCGCCTACGCCGCCTCCTGCCGCCTGCTGCAGGTGCGGCCCCGGCCACCGTTCGGTCATGGCGTGGAGGTAGCAGCCTCTGACGGCCGCCACCTCGTCTGTTCCTACCACCCGAGCCAGCAGAACAAGATC
>JAKAWM010000170.1 GCA_021827285.1 Actinomycetes bacterium
CACGCTCCCGTCCTTCGAACTGCCCCCATAGACATCGGTGCCATCCTGCGCGAGCGCCTCTGGGAGCGCAAGAGCCCAGGCGGGCCCGGTGGCTCGGGGGGCTCGGGCGGTGCTGGTGGCTCGGGGACCTCGGCCGGCTCGGGCGGTGCTGGTGGCTCGGGGAGCGACGCTCGTGGCCTGACTGCCATCCTCACCAGTGCTACCGTCCCTCCTCACCTCGGGGAGCGCCTTGGGCTCGCCCGGGGCAAATTCGACCAGTGTGACGTGGGCAGTCCCTTCGCATTCGCCGAGCAGGCCCTGTTGTACTGCCCGCTCCACTTGCCCGATCCCCGTTCGCCCAGCTTCGAGGCGACCATGCATGCGGAACTGGTGGCCCTGATCGAAGCCGCGCGGGGTCGGACGCTTGCTCTCTTCACGAGTTGGCGCGCCACTCAGGCAGCCGCTGCTGCGGTTCGCGAGAAGGTGCAATGGCCAGTGCTTGTCCAGTCCGAGCTGCCCAAGCCGAAGCTGGTGGCCCGCTTCAGTGCTGAGGAGCACTCCTGCTTGTTTGCCACCATGGGCTTTTGGCAGGGAGTGGACGTGCCCGGGCCTTCGCTCTCGCTGGTTGCCATCGACCGCATCCCCTTCCCCCGTCCAGACGACCCGCTCCTGCAGGCTCGGCGAGCCGAGCTCGGCCCCAGGGCGTTCGAGCTCATAGATGTGCCCCGGGCGGCCACGCTGCTGGCCCAGGGCGCGGGACGCCTGGTCCGCTCTAAACAGGACCGCGGTGTGGTGGCGGTGCTTGACCGCCGGCTGGGCACGGCTCGCTACCGCTGGGATCTGGTGGACGCCTTGCCGCCCATGCGGCGGACTAGGGACAGCGAAGCGGTCCTCCGCTTCTTACGATCATTACCACTAGGAAATACTGAAAAGCATTGATATAGTCTCACGGTGTGGATAGCACAACTTGGTCGGCGCTGACCCAATTGGCCGAGGGCCAGCGCGGTCTGTTCTCATCGGCCCAAGCGGTTGATATTGGCGCTAGCCATGATTGGCTGTGCCGGAACGAGAGGGCGGGGAAGCTGCGCCGAGTGCGTCACGGCGTCTACCCGGGGGTGGAAATAGCCGGGCGTGGCCACAGGGTGGCCTCGCGTTCCGCCTTTGATAGGGAGCGGCGAAAGTTCAACGAGCTTCTGGCCGCTGGATGGCTGATAGCCAGTATCACCGCGACGATGTCGAGAGCGGAGGCGCTGGCAGCTGTGGAGCCGCTCCTGCGAGAGCGATCCTGGCGCTAAGGGAGATGGCCACCTCGCACTGAAGCGCGGGCACCTTTTCCCTGCAGTATGGGGCGACCTCGGTATGGGGCGACCTCGGCTGGTGCTACAGATGGAGGGCCGCCTGGTGCAGTCTGCCGCGAGAGGCGAGAAGGCTTGGAGTGAAATGCCGCGGAATTGCGCGGCATAGTGCACATAACTCTCGGCCAGGAGGCGGCAGAGTGCGCCAAGACTGGGTGGCGCAACCGGGTCGGGCGCAGTTTTCGGCACCATGGTAGGGCGCAGGCAAGCGCAGGCAAGCGGAGGTAGGCGGAGGCAGGCGGAGGCAGGCGCCGCAACGAGGGGCGACGGTTCAGGCCGAAGGAGTGCCCACCCAGACTGCCAACTGGCCGTCAAGCGTTCCGGCGACCACCGGGCCCTGGCCAACGTATACCGCCGCAGTGGCCTGGGTGTACAGCGCGCCCTCAAATGCCGCTACGAGCGGGTCCAGTTGCTGCCACGTGGTGCCGGCGTCGTTGGAGGTCCACAGTCCCACCGGGACGGGCAGCGCGCCGGCCGCGCCTCCCACGGGGGCCGGCCACCGCTGCGAGGGCAGGTCTCCTTGCCCGCTTACCCCCACCCAGGTTGTCGTGCCGGTGGCTATGTCGCCAAGCGGTGCGCCTTCGATACCGAACGGGCCGGCCGGGCCCGGTGCCGACCCGCCCAGCCCACCCGGCCCCGATTGGATCCCCGAGCCCGCCCCCCCCTGGGCCGAAGAGCCCGGAGAGCCAGACGGCGCGGAAGAGTTGAGAGAGCCAGAGGGCCCGGGCCCGGTGCTGCTCGTTGACGAAGCGGTCGTCGTACTAAAGGTAGGCGAGGCCGTAAAGGGGCTGAACGAGGACGAGGAGGACGATTGCTGCCAGCTCGCACCGTCCGGCGAGGACCACATGGCCGGCTGGAGGGCTGCGCCGCTCCCGGTGGACCCACCGGAGGCAATAAAGCTGTTGCCCGTGTACACGCACCAGTCCATGATCGAAGTAGAGCCGGCGGGCGGGCTGGTGGCCAGAGCGGCGTTAGCCCAGTTAGACCCGTTGTTGCTAACCCACGCCGCCGGCAGTGAACCCCTTGCCGTCTGGGTCACCGAGCCGACCACCACGGCGGCGCCCGTCCCGAAACAGGTCGCCTCTGGCCGTTCCACGCCCAGCTGCGGCGCCTGGTCCAGGGGCTGGGGCTCCTGCCACGTGGTGCCGTTCGGGCTGAACCAGTACATCGCTCGGGTGCCTGCGTTACCCGCGATGTACTCGGCCGCCCCGATGCGGCCCACCGCGACCGCGCTCGTTCCCAGTTCTCCAGGCCCGGCTGGGCCGATGCCGGCGCTTGGCCAAGTCGTGCCGAGGTCGCTCGAAATACTGGCAAAGGCGCCTGCCGGGCTGGCTTCGGTCGTGGTCAGGTCGCTGCCGGCTTGCCTTGGTGAAGTGCCGGGCGGTCCGGTGGCGCGGCGAAGGGCCCGCCAACCCACGGCCAGCACCCCGCCCTTGACGGCCAAGAGCTGGCTGACTCGCGCCTGGTCAAAGGCGTCCACGTTGGCCATCTGCCAGCTCACGCCGTCGAGGGAAGTGAGGACCGCCACCGACGTAGTGCCGGCGCCCAAGCTCCGGCCCGGGTTGGTCAACTGCACGCTCATCACCAGGGTGCCATTGTCCGAGACCAGGCTCGTTGGGACGGCAGTGGCCAGCGGGTTGCCGAACACCCCGCTGGCGCTGGGTTGGTGCCAAACGCCGGCCTTCCTCACAAGAAGGTACGGCTGTCCAGGGAGGTTGTCGGCGACCACGGTTGTCCCGTCACTGGCTGCCACTAGCCCGAGGTGCCAGTCCCGGGCGCTCTGGGCTGCCGCCGGAAGCGGGATCTCGGTCCACGACAAGCCGTCCCCTGACTCCCAGAGCCTTTGGCGGGCCCTGCTACCCCCGACCGCCAGTAGCCTCCCGTTCGCGCCGGTCGCCGCGTAAGCGATGGCCCCCGCGCTGGCCAGGGGCTCGGCGTCCAGGGTGAAACTGAGCGAGGTCTGGCTCCAGGAGAAGCCGTTCGGTGAGATCCAGGAGGCCGGCTGCCACTGGGCACCGGCCCGCACGCCGCCTACTGCCAAGATGCCGGTCGGCCCGGGTGTCCCGGGCACCGCGTTGCCGGACTCGCCGATGTCCACCAAGGACGTGATGAGGTGGTCGCCACTGCCGAAGAACGTGGCCGCGGCGCTGCGCACCGTGGTCCAATGGATGCCGTCGGACGAGTACCACAGGGCGGCTGACGTTCGGTCGATGTTGACCGACGACCCGGCGGCGAAGACCCCGCTCGGGGTGATGAGAAGGTCGTTGATCACGGCCCCGGGGTCTCGGTTGACGATGCTCCCCGCCCCGCTGAGCACGGACCAGTGCTCACCGTCGGTCGAATACCACAGGGTCGTCCGGCCGGCGACGGTCCCTGCGGCAAAAACACCGAGCGCCCCCGCAGTCACCGTGTCCATCACTGCCCCGCTCAGGCTGCCACTGGGGGGGTCCAGCGCGGGGGAGTCAGGTACAAGGGAAAAGGGGCGGCCGGGGCCGTTGGAGATCCAAACTGCTGCCTTCATGGTGGGGCCCGTGCCAATCGAGCCGACCACGACAGCCCGCCCTCCCCAATAACTGGCGGCATTGGCCGCGGTCGAGACGTGGGCTGCGGGAGTGGGGTCGGGGGGTGAGGGTAAGACCGTCTTTTCCCAGTTAAGGGCGCCAGGCGAGGTCCACGTCGTCGCTTGGGTGGTGCCCGCCCGCGAACTTTGCGTCCCCACCACCAGCCAGGCCCGTCCCTTTCCGGGCGCTAGGACGTTGGCCAGCGTGGTCGTCTCGCCCCCGCCCAACTGCAGGTTCATACCCTGGTCCCTCTGCCAGGAATATTGCTCCTGCGCGACTGCCCCGGTGGTGCTGGTGGTGCTCGCGGCGGGCGTGCGCGCCGGGAGGATCCCGGTAGTGGGTGACGTGGTCCGTGCCGGGCCACCGCATGCCGCCAGGAGGACACCCAGGGCCAAAAAGGCGAGGAGCGGGAGTCGTCGGGGGCAGCTGGAGGACCTCCCCTTTTCCAATGGCAGGTGGCGGTAAGGTGCCCGGCTCCCACCTGGTGCCCGGCTCCCACCTGGTGCCCGGCGCTCTTCGCGATCGGCCCTGCTCATGGTCGGGACCGGCACTACCGGGAGCTGAGATGAATTCCGTCGGCTTGCTTGCGCTTCCAGACTTGCCACCAGCGCCGGCTGTCCCGGTCCCGCTCGACCTCGGCAACTATCTCAGGCCCGGCGGCTGTGACGATGGCGTCCGCCTCGTCCAGCAGGTTGCCTACCCCGCCCTCGGGCAACTCCGGTTCGTCCTCTACCGGCGGGCGAGCCAGTGAGCCCACCACGAAGGAGCCGTCGATGATGTCTCTCTCGTAACGCGGGCAGCCCGCCGGGCAGCGCCAAGGCGCCTCTGGGGCCAGGTTGAGGACGCAGAACCGTGCCACCTCGCCCGTGGAATAGGTGCGGCTCTGGAAGTGTCGGCAGTCCTCCTGCATCGGCATCCACCCAGTTTGGCACGTGCCTCGTCCCAAGCTGGCGAGGCACCCAGCTGGCCCGGGCTTTCTTAGCAATCCCTCAGGAAAAAGCTGACGTAGCACTACCAGAGGCCTTACCAGTAGGAGTACCCTGGAGCAACTTGAGGACTATGCCTGAGAGTGCGGTTCATCGCTCCCCGGTGACGGGGAGGCGGGGACGTGTGATCGGGTTCACGGTCGCGTTCGGCCTTCTGGGGGGCCTGCTGGCGGGTTGCGGTACCTCGGCGATCTATATAGGCACGACGACCCAGGAAATGTTCTACAAGCTACCCAACGGCTGGAAGGTCTACAACGAAAAGACGCTCGAGCACGACGGGGTCATCACGGGTTCGGGGCCATTGTTCGAGTCGATCGCCACCAGCGATCGAAGCATCGACCCCTCTACCGTCCCGGCAGCTTCGCATGGGCCCTGGGCGGAGGCAGTCGTCGCCTCCCTGAGCTCGACCGCGCAGCAACAAGTGTCGTTTTCGTCCCTGAATGACATCTTCGTCCCCGTGGACCAGCTGAACCAGCAGGCACAGGGCTCGGTTTCCGAGTTGGCCCAACCCCAATTGGTGGTCCGTGGTGGCCTGCGTGGCACCCGGATCGAGTTCCAGGTCCCATCGCAGACGGGCATGATGTCGTTCGTGCAGGAGGCCCTGGTCAATAGCCCCTCTGACAAGATCTGGGCGCTGATCGTGGGCTGCTCGTCAGCCTGTTTCAACGCAAACCAGTCGGAGATCAACAACATCATCGACAGCTGGACCGTCCTGGACAAAGGAACGTCTTAATGGGAGAGCAACCCCCCGAGGGCCAACAGCCCGAGAGCCAGCCGGGCGCCGTCGGCGCGACCGGTACGCCGCGGCCCGAGCCCGTTCGCCCTGCAGAGCCCGATGCCGGACTCCAAGCCGGGCCCGATGCCGGACTCCAAGCCGGGCCCGAGGCCACTGCACCATCGTTACCTCCGGCGAAATGGCCGGCCCCGCCGCCTCCGCCCAATCGCGAGTCGCTCCCCCCTCTGTCCTATGCGACGGAGTGGCAGCCCTCTGCGGGTTCGCCGGTCAGTAGCCCAGGGCACGGTACGGTCCCCTTACCGGTCAATAGCCCAGGCCAGCCCACCGCCCCAGGCCCTTTGGGTGGTACGCCCGGGGCGCTCGCCCACCCCCTCCCCATTGATGCAGTCTTGGCGGCCGCGACCCAGGGCCAGCCGGCGGCTCCTCCTCCAGTCCCCGGAGGTTATGGCGGGGCGTGGGGCGGCACCGATGGCGACGGCCCGGGCGGTGGCAATGGTTCGAGCGCTAGCGACGGCTTCGATGGCCCCGGCGGCTTCAACGGGAGCGGCGAGCCCCCGCTAGAGGTGGTGGCGCGCTGGGAGACAAGAAAGCGCCGGCCCTTCTGGGAACGCTCCCGGCTTCTTATCCTGATCGCCGGGGTCTGGGGAGTGCTGTTCTGGTACGCCGTTTCCTCCGACCCTCTGCTGACCATAAGGGACGGCCTGATCCAGACCTGGAACGCCAAATGGTGGTTGACCGTCCTCTTCGCCGCTGAGTTGGTCCGCCAGGTGCACTACGTCATAAGCGAGCACTGGGGCTGGTGGAAGATCGGA
>JAKAWM010000171.1 GCA_021827285.1 Actinomycetes bacterium
TCAAGATCTCCCGGTCGCCAATGAGCCGGTCGAGGTAAGGGGTACCACCGACGGCGCTGGCCACAACCGGCGTCCCAGCGGCAAGGGACTCACCGACGACGGTTGGCACCCCCTCTCCCAGTTCGGCGGGGAGACTGGGTACCACCGTCACGTGGCACCGAGCAAACTCAGTAGCTAAGCGCGCTGGCGAAAGCCTACCTAAGAACTCAGCTGGCACACGCCTCCTCGCTGCCAACGACATGAGATCCTCGACGGCTGAGCCCTGGCCCGCCAGCCGGAGCCGGAGCCCTGGGACGAGAGCGGCGGCTTCTATCAGTACTTCGACGCCTTTGGAGCGGACCATCCGGCCTGCAAAAAAGGCATGAGGCAGCGTTTCGGTTGACGACGCCAGCGATCCATCAACGACTGTAGCAGCCATGGTCGGGATAAACCTGAAACGTTCGTCGGCGCAAGAGGAGCCGTCGCTAGTCAGCACCGCTCCCCGGGTGGCCGGTGCTGGCGGCCCCTCGCTTGGGCTGCCGAAGGTCGAATGAACAACCGGCAGCGCAAGGGCTGTCAAGACACGCCTGCCCTCGGGTGGGACCCGGCCAAAGAATGGGATCTCATGGAGAACCGGGCGGCGTTTCGCGCCCTTTTCTAGCTGGCGACGCTGCCAGGCCCAGGCAGAGGCTACAAGTGAACGCTCGCGACCGGCGGCCCGAAGCTTGGCCATATACACGCCCAGGCGGTCGACCGGTGAAGTCCCACGACCCACCCAGCCCCGGGCGATCACCGGCACCCCGGCAGCGAGGAGCTCTTTTACGTACACGTTTTCCGTGGAAAGCGGCCATCGGCTCAGCAGTGCGACGGCTGTTCCCCTCGAGCGCAGGCCCACGGCGATGTTGACCGCCTGTCTTTCCGTGCCTCCCATCTCGAAAAAGCCCTCAACACAGACCACCACGTCGGCCTCAGCCAGCCGCACCGCTGCCCTCCGGTAGCTAACGAGCTCCTGAGCCACGCCGGAAAGGGTACCGCCAGCAGGCCAGCACGGCATCGCCGAGGTCTCATGACATGGCCCCACGAAGCGCAATGTCTAGACGTTCCGGAAAACCGTACCGGTAAGGGTCACCTCAAATGTTTGACACGCCACTATTAGTGTCAGGAGGCCGCCGTAGAGGCCCCCGTCTGTTATCGTCGGGCCATGGCAAACGTCGCCGTTATTGGTGCCGGCTACGTAGGCCTCACGACGGCGGCATGCCTGGCCCACCTGGGCCATGAGGTCCGCTGCAGTGACGCCCAAGCCCAGCGCGTCGAGCAGCTTTCCGCAGGCGAAGTCCCGATCGTGGAGGACGGCTTGACCGAACTGGTGCGCGAGGGCACCATGGCGGGCAGGCTCTCTTTCGGCACCTCGAACATATGGGCAGTCGGGGGCGCAGGCTTCACCTTCTTGTGTGTGCCTACCCCCCAAGGCCCCGACGGCAGGGCCGACATGAGCTACATCGAGGACGCCGCTTCGGAGATAGGCCCGCACCTCAAGGCCGAGAGCGTCGTGGTCAACAAGTCGACCGTGCCGGTCGGCTCCACTAAGGTCGTGGAGCGGTCCCTTCGCCGCCCTGACGTCGCTGTCGTATCCAACCCCGAGTTCTTGCGCGAGGGCTCGGCGGTCCATGACTTCCTGCACCCGGACCGCATCGTTATAGGCGCCGATGACGAGTCGGTGGCGATCAAGGTGGCCGGGCTCTTCCTGCGCACTTCGGCGCCACTGGTGGTCACCGACCCCGCCAGCGCCGAGACCATCAAGTACGCCGCCAATGCCTTCCTCGCCACCAAAGTGAGCTTCGTCAACGCCGTTGCTGCCCTGTGCGAAGCAGTAGGCGCCGATGTCCGCCAAGTGGTGCTCGGCATGGGGTCCGACCACCGCATAGGGGCCGAGTTCTTGAAGCCCGGCCCAGGTTGGGGAGGCTCCTGCTTCCCCAAGGACACCATGGCCCTGGTCCGCATAGCCGAGGACGCCGGCTACGACTTCAGCTTGTTGAAGGGCGTGATAGACGTCAACGAGGAACAATACGGGCGCGTCGTGGCCAAGGCAGAGCGCCTGGCCGGTGGGTCGCTCGCAGGGGCGAAGGTGGCCCTGTGGGGCCTTACGTTCAAGGCCCGTACCGACGACCTGCGCTCGTCGCCCTCAATCGAAGTAGCTTCCCGCCTCAGAGCAAAGGGCGCCACCGTCCAGGCCTATGACCCGACCGTCCGCGGCCAACTGGATGGGCTCGAAGTGAGGGCTGACCCCTACTCTGCCTGCGAACAAGCCGCGGTGCTCGTGGTCGGTACAGAGTGGGACGAGCTGCGCTGGTTGGACTTCGACAAGGTCGGGGACCTGATGGCCAACCGTGCCGTGGTGGACGCCCGCAACCTTTTGGAGCCGGCCACCATGCGGCGGGCTGGGTTCGTGTACGAGGGTATCGGCCTCCGGTGAGACGTTACGTCGTGACCGGAGGTGCCGGGTTCATTGGGTCGCACCTTTGCCAAGCCTTACTCGAGCGTGGCGACGCGGTCGTCTGCGTCGACGACTTCTCGAGCGGTTCGCTGGACAACGTGGCTGACTTCGCCCGATCCGGCCGGTTCGAACTGGTCGAGGGCAGCACCTACGAAGTGCTGGGAAGTGTGGGCGGCACAGTCGACGCCGTCGCCCACCTTGCGAGCCCCGCTTCGCCGGTCGACTACCTGGCCCACCCCCTCGAGACGTTGGCGGCCGGGAGCAGCGGCACGGAGGCGGCACTCCGTCTCGCCCACGCCCACGGTGCACGTTTCCTCCTCTCGTCCACTAGCGAGGTCTACGGCGACCCGCTCGTCCACCCACAACAAGAGAACTACTGGGGCAACGTCAACCCCATCGGGCCCCGCAGCGTCTACGACGAGTCCAAACGCTTCTCTGAAGCACTGACCGCGGCTTACCGGCGCACTTACGGCGTCGACACGGGCATAGTCCGCATCTTCAACACATACGGGCCCAGGCTAAGGCCCGGTGACGGCCGCGTCGTATCGAACCAATCACGGTCTACGGTGATGGCAGCCAGACGCGTAGCCTTTGCTATATCGACGACATGGTACGGGCCTTGCTCGCCATGCTCGACTCCCACGCCGCTGGACCGGTCAACCTCGGCAACCCCACTGAGCTGCGGGTCGCGGAGCTGGCCAAGCTGGTAGTCAGCCTGACCGGGTCCAGTTCGGCCGTCGTATACCGCGAGCTCCCCCAGGACGACCCTGTGCGCCGGCGCCCTGACATCACGCTCGCAAACAAACTGCTCGCCTGGGAGCCGTCCGTGCCGATCGAGGTGGGACTGGAGAAAACCGCAAAGTGGTTCGCCAAACTGTTGCACAGATTTCCCACGACCCTAAGAACACTTTCCCCAAGTGCCATCTAAAGGGCCATCCCCAATACCAAGATCGAACCAGGCCGTGCCCATAACCGACCAGGCGCCTAGGCGTCGAGCAAGGGCGACAGGCGGTGCCTCCCCCCTGAAACGCACCATACGCAGGACACGCCTCTACCGCGACTGGCTAAAACTCCGCCCAATGTTGGGTCAGCGCCTGTTGCCAGTCGGAGTGCTCGGCGGTCTTTCGCTGCTCGGCGGCATGATCGAAGCGAGCATCCTGGCCCTCATGGCTAACATCGCCGCCACCATGGTCTTGAGGGGCCGCGCCGTCGTTATCGACATTGGGCCACTCAACCTGCATATGGCGCTACGCACAGCGCTGATGGCCGCTCTCGCCATGACGGCCCTCCGTACGGCGCTCCAACTTGCCATCGCATGGCTGCCTGCACATATCGCGGCCAACGTCCAAGCGGAGCTTCGAAACGAGCTCTTCGACGCCTTCGCACGCGCTTCTTGGTCAGTGAAGTCACTCGACAAAGAAGGGCACTTCCAAGAGCTCATGACAAACCAGATCAACCAAGCGGTCGGCGCGGTCATGAACGTTGCGGCCGTGATTTCTGCGGGCGCTATGTTCCTCGCCCTCGTCGCCTCGGCGATCTCGCTCAGCGCTATAGCGGCCGCCGTGGTCCTCGCGAGCGCGATCGCGCTCTTCGCTGCCTTCCGGCCGCTCGATCGCGCTGGACGCAACGCCGCGCGCGAAAGCTCGCAGGCCTACATAGACCAGGCAGGAGGCATTAGCGAGTCCGTACGGCTCGCCGAGGAGGCAGAGGTCTTCGGGGTCACCAGCGCCTACCGCTCACGGATGGCCAAGCTCGTCGCAGCCGCGCGTAATGCTTCGTTCCACGCCAACCTGACGCTCCGCATCGTAAGCGGTGTGTACCAAAGTGCCATCTACTTCATCATCGTGGGCGGGATAACGGGTATTTACTTCGCTCACGCAGGTAACCTGGCCTCGCTCGGCGCAGTCGTCCTCATCCTCGTCCGCGCTTCGTCCTACGGCCAACAGCTCCAAGGCGCCAACCATGCCATCATCCAAGTCATGCCATACTTGGACCGCCTGTTCGGGTCCATCGACCGCTACCGGGCTTCTGCCCCAAACCCCGAAGGCTCCCGCCTCCCAGAGGTCCAGACGATCGCATTCAGGCGAGTCAGCTTCTCCTACCGTGCCGGCCAGCCCGTCCTCCACGACATAACCTTCGAGGTCCGAGGCGGTGAGACTGTCGGAATAATCGGTCCCACCGGAGCGGGCAAGTCCACTCTGTCCCAGTTGCTACTGCGCCTCCGCGAGCCCGACACTGGCACCTATCTCCTAAATGGCCAAGCTGCGCGCGCGTTCGCCACCAACGATTGGCACCGAAAGGTAGCCTACGTCTCCCAAGAACCTCGGCTCTTCACCGGCTCGGTGGCAGATAACATCCGGTTCTTCCGCGAGATCGAACAAGCTGACATCGAGAGAGCCGCGCGCCTCGCGTACATCCATGACGAGATCCAGAAGATGCCTGCCGGCTACGCCACCGTCATAGGTCAACAGGCCGACGCCGTTTCCGGTGGCCAGCGCCAGCGGATATGCCTCGCTCGTGCCCTGGCCGGACAACCTCGGATCCTCGTGCTCGACGAGGCCACCAACGCTCTCGACTTGGCCTCAGAAGCAGCAGTGCAAGCATCCCTGGCCGGGCTCCGCGGTTCCATGACTGTGTTTATCATCGCGCACCGCCTGTCCCTATTACGAATCTGCGACCGCGTACTGGTAATAGAGGGTGGCCACGTCAGCGCCTTTGGGTCGCTCGACGAGCTAGCCCGCACAGACCACTTTTACCGGCGCGTTGCCTCTCTCGTTGATACCCACACCCCACCAGGCTCCGCTGAAGCTCTGACCGAGACACTTTCTCCCCAATAATATGCCAACAGTCCTAACTAGGTCTAAACCACAAAAAGACCGACACACACTAAGGGGTCCCACCACAGTTTTAGCAGCTTCCTCATGTCGCTCCGTCAGGGACATTTACCTCCGAGGCTGAGGAGACCCTTCGACGATGACGTTGACGCCACTGGTTTCGGTCGTACTGCCAAGTACGGGTAGCCCGTGGCTGGGAGAGGCCATCTCATCAGTGCTCGCCCAGACCATGACGGACTTCGAGTTGATAGTGGTCGACAGCACCGCCGCAGGTGACCTTGACCTGAGTGCTTGGTCCGACCACCGTATCCGGGTGCTCAAGGTGCCGTGGTCGGGCGTGGCGGCCGCGCGGAACGCCGGTAATTCGGCCGCCCGCGCACCGTACATTGCTATCATAGACCACGATGACCGTTGGCTCCCGGCCAAGCTGGAGCGTCAACTACCCCATCTCGAAGCCTCTCCCGAGGTGGGAATGTGCCACACGCAGTACCAACGCATCGATGCCTCCGGCGCCGTGATAGGCCTAGGGTTCGCTTCGCCTATGTCGCGGGCCAATTTCCTTGCTGGGGACTGGTTTGGAGTGCTGCACTCGACCACTTTGTGGCGCCGGAGCGTCATCGAGCAGGTGGGTGGGTATGACCCTCGCTTTACTCTGGCTAGCGATTACGATCTTTTCCTCAAGGTCCTGATTGCATCCAAGGTTATCTTCGAACCATCTGTTCAAGCCGAGTATCGGCTGCATGACGACAACCTATCCCATTGTTATAAAGGCCAGTATTCCACGCTACTGACTGTCTTTCGTCAGCACCTACCGGTCCTGGCCTCTCAGGCAGGGCACACCAACCCGACGCGCAGACAGCGCACGATCCTTGAACGCAGCCTCCGGGCCGCATACTTTGGACTGGCGTGGGACGCAACAGTCGCAGGGGTGCGAGCACGCCAGTTCAAATCGGCCCTCGGGCACGGCTTGTTTGCGGCCCGGCTGAACCCCTTACTCGCAGGTAGGCTCTTGGCAAAGTCGGGCTGGCACAGGCTAGCTGACCTTCTCCCGGGCTCATGAACATCCACTTCCTCCTTCCGCTAGCCTTGCGCTCAATCCCGGG
>JAKAWM010000172.1 GCA_021827285.1 Actinomycetes bacterium
CACGCGTCAGGGTTACGACCTTGACCTGACCAGGCGGGTAGTAGAAGAGACGGGGATCCCGATCGTGGCCAGCGGCGGGGTAGGTTGCCTGCGCCACCTGGTCGATGGTGCGGTGGTAGGCAAGGCGGACGCGGTGTTGGCAGCGTCAATTTTCCACTTCGGAGAGGCGACAGTGGGAGAGGCCAAGGCCGAACTGGCCGCCGCCGGGGTTACGGTGCGGCCGGTACGGTAGTAGTTGAGTGCTATCGCGATCGAGTGAGTCGCAGTTGCCAAGGGAGAAGCGCTAGCTTGCCTGAGATGGCCAATACAAGCCCGGTTGGGCCGAGCGGCGTCTCGGGCGAGGTCAAGCAGGCAATACAGATGATGACGGACCGCCTGCTCGTGCAGGTGCCGCGCTCCGATGGCGAGCGCAAGTCCAAGTCAGGGATCCTCATACCGGCTACGGCCGAGGTGCCCAGACGCCTGAGTTGGGCTGAGGTAGTGGCCACCGGCCCTCACGTCAGGTCGATCAAACCCGGTGACCAGGTGCTGTTTAACCCCGAGGACCGCTTCGAAGTCGAGGTCCAGGGCGAGAACTATCTCATCCTGCGCGAGCGTGATATCCATGCGGTGGCAGCTGAACGGGTTACGGACGGGACGGGGCTCTACCTGTAAGTGCCCTGCCGGAGATACTTGCGCCTAACGGGGCGAGAAGATGTGCTTGGCCACGGGTGCCAGGGCCGGGTCAGGCCGGTCCTCAGTAATGCGCTGGCCCACGCCAAGGGTCGAGGGTAAAGGCGGCCTGAGCCTCATGACGTACCCGCACGAGCAGGAAGATGACGAACACGACGGCGGCAATGAGCAGGCACGGCCAATAATCCTGACCCTTAGCCCAGGCTACGTCCGGGCGAGTGCGCGCCTGCACCACGAAGTTCTGGACATGGAGTTTGTCGCACGCGCCGGAGAAAGGTTCCTCCGCCTTTACCACTCGGCCTGGGTGCAAAGCGATGGGGGGCTCGCGTTGGCGGCTTTGGATGGGCGGGGTGAACTGACCGGGGTCCTGCTCGGCGCGCTAGATCCGGCGCTGCATTACCGCTCGATTTTGCGCCGGTACGGCCCCAGGCTGGGCCTTTGCCTGCTGGCCAACGCCGCCGTCCACCCGCGCTTTGCCCGTGAGTTACTAGTTACGCGTGCTCGCCGGTACATCCGAGGGCTCCTGCGGGCGGCTTTTTTGCGGTCCAGCCCCACCCCTGCTGTGCCCGAAGCTAGAAAGACTGGCGAGGTAGCGCACATCATGGTCCGGCCCAGCTCCCGGGGGATAGGTGCCGGCGGAGCGTTACTGAATGAGGCACTAGGGAGAGGGAGAGCGGCCGGGCTCAGCGAAATGATGTTGGTAACGCCTCCAGACCTCGAGTCGCGAGGCTTTTATGAGCACCTCGGTTGGCAACCAGCGGGAGAAGTCACGAGCCGGAGCGGCGAACGCTTCGTGCGCTACCGATGGGACTTCGGCCCCGAACTTCATGCTGTCGCAAGGGTCGAGCGCGAGGGTGATAGCGTCATGCATGTCACCACCAGATCGGACGTACCTGCCAGCGCGGGTAGTTCCGAAGCGCCCGCTTCGTCTGGGGAGCCCCTATCTTCCGAGGCGCTCGTCCTGCGTCAGGGTGGCTTCAGGCACCGGCGCCTTCGGCACAGCTGGGACCTGAAGGCTCGCACCTGGGACCACGGTGCCTCCCCTGACCTCGAAGCGGTTGTTCAGGCAGTGTTGGACAAGGCGCAAGGAGCGCAGGGAGCGCAAGGGCTCACCGCGGTGGATGTCGGCTGCGGGACGGGTAGCTTGACATTGCCGCTGGCAGCCATGGGGGCCCAAGTGATAGCTGTGGACGTCAGTTCGGTCATGATCGCTCAGCTGCGTGAAAAGGCTGCTGGTGGCGGGCTGCGCAACGTCACGTGCGTCTTGGGGCCGGTCGAGGACTTCGACCTGCCTCCTGAGAGCGTCGACCTGGTTGTTTCCAACTATGCGCTGCACCACCTCCGAGATGGCGACAAAGAGAAGCTGGTCCGCTCGGCGTCACGCTGGCTCCGGCCCGGTGGGCGTTTTGTGGCTGGAGACATAATGCTGGGCCGAGGCCGGACAAGACGTGACAGGGAGATTATTGTCTCCAAGGCGAGCGTTTTCCTGCGCCGGGGCCTGCCGGGGTGGTGGCGGCTGGCTAAGAACTTGGTCCGCTTTGGCCTGCACGTCGGAGAGCGCCCGGTGGACATGATGACGTGGCAAAGCTATCTGCGCCGGGCTGGCTTCTGCGATGTCAGCGCCGAGCCCGTGGTATCCGAGGCTGGCGTCGTGGCCGGTACCAAGCCGCTCGCCGGGCATCGGCCGGGCGATGCCTGAAGCACTTGGTGGTCCCGATTGCCGCTGCCGGTCCGGTATTTTGGTGACATCGACGTGCCTTCCCCAAACCGTGGGTCTGCTCTTGTCATAATCCAGTGAGCCGTATGCGGATGTTGTCGTGGAGAAGGGCTTCTGGAGAAGGCCAGCCCCTAGGGCTCGGGTTGGTGGTACCGGTAGTGTTGACCTTTGTCGTCGCCGGTTGCCTGTCGGCCTGTGACCCCGTGGTTACCCAAGCGGCGGGCACCCCAGGTCCTAGCACTATCAATACGAGTGCCGCCCCGACCAATGCTGCCAGCACCACCAAGCCGGCGCCCGCCACGACTAGCACCCTCCCGCCTCTCGCAGTGGTTAGGATCTCGCCACCCGATAAAGCTCGAGGGGTAGGGCCGAGCACCCGGGTCATCGTGACTTACAACCGCCCCCTGCTCCCCTCGACCCCTTTTCCCTCCATCGCGCCTGCCCCCTCGGGGCAGTGGTCTAGGGAGGGGGCGCGCCAAATCGTTTTCACTCCGAGCGGGTACTGGAGGCCGGGTATTACCTACCGGGTCACGCTCCGCCGCCCCGGGGGCGCTCGCAGCGTAGTGAAGTTCACCACCCGCTTGCCGTCGGTGCTTGTGCTCCAGCAGTACCTGGCCATGCTCGGCTACCTGCCCCTCCGGTTTACCCCTAACGGTGACATCCCCAACCGCAGGGCCATCCTCCAGCGAGAGCCGGCCGCTGCCGACACGGTCCCTCAGGTGCCCGCAGCCGGCGTGTTCACTTGGGCCTATCCTCGCATACCCGGCTCTTTGTGGGAAGAATGGCACCGGGCCAAGCCAAATGTCGTGACCACCGGGGCGATTATGCAGTTCGAGGTGGCCCACGGTCTGGCACCCGACGGGATGGCTGGGCCCCTGGTGTGGAACGCCCTGCTGACGGCCGTAGCCAAGCGCCAGATGGACGCCCACCCCTACAACTACATAATCGTCTCCGAGAGCCTTCCGGAAACTCTCTACGTATGGCAGGACGGCAAGTTCGTGTACCACACGCTCACCAACACCGGGGTACCAGGTGCTGCCACTCCATTAGGTACTTCTCCCGTCGCTTACAAACAAAACCCTAATCTGATGAAGGGTTGCGACGTCAACGGATCGTGTTACTCGGTGTGGGTCGCTTATGCCAGCTATTTCCTCCCCGCCATCGGAGACGCCATCCACGCCTATTCCCGGCCGGGGTACGGTTATCCTCAAAGCAACGGGTGTGTCGAAGTTCCTCCGTCGGTAGGGTCTACAGTGTACGGGTATGACCCGGTGGGCACCTTGGTGACCGTCACCTCTTGGGTCGGTCCTGACCAGCACGGTTAACGTTAGCGCTCAGCCGGGCGGTCTGAGGCGGGCGCACTGGGCGGGCCAAGCAGGCGGTCTCACAACTCCCGGCGCTGGAAGCTCAACAGGGAGATGGCCAGCACGGCGACGAACCAGGCCGCCGCCCAACCGCGGCGTGGTCCGGCTCGTACGGCTCCCGGAAACGCCGCTCGGTCGAGATGAGCACCTCCTGGGCTATGTCTTCGGCCAAATGGGCGTCGCGAAGGACGTTGTAGGCGACGCGCACCAACACCGAGTACTGGGTGCGGAAGAAATGCTCAAAGCTGCCGGGACCGGGGCTTATGTCATTGCCAACGACCCGGGCCATGGTGGTGGTTCCCATCCTCACTGACTCTTAAGCACCGCGTCGCCTCGTTTTGTGACGCCCAGCACCAGGGAGGGCCGGGCCTGCAGGATGGTTAGACGGCAAGGACCTAAGCTCTGTCCTGGACGGTCGGTCAGGTGAAGGGGGCTTACGTCCTTGCGCCCTATTTGTGCAGTCTTGGGTTGCTCGGCTTGGGACGGCGGCCGGGGCGACATGAGGGAGGTGTTGTTTTGTGGGCAAGGGGCTCCCGGGTGCGGCGGACGGAAGCGGCGAGAGCCTGGGCCAAGGTGGGCTGCGGGTCGGGCGTCACTTCGTCATCCCGGCAGAGGAGCTGCGCTGGCGCTTCAGTGGTAGCGGCGGGCCGGGAGGGCAGCACGCCAACACTGCCAACACGCGGGTGGACCTTACCTTTGACGTGACCCGCTCAGATGTCTTGGGGCCCCGCCAGCGTGCCCGGTTGTTGGAGCACTTGGGGCAAATTGTGCGGGTGGTAGCGAGCGACGAACGTTCGCAGGCACGTAATCGGGAGTTGGCCCTGCAGAGGCTGGCTGCCCGGCTGAGCGAGGCGCTCCGCCAGGACCGCCCGCGGCTGCCGACCAGGCCCACCCAAGCATCTCGCCAGCGGCGGCGGAGGGATAAGGAAGCTCGTTCGGCTCTTAAGCTCGAGCGCCGGCCGCCGATAGGCGAGACCTAGCGGGCTGAAGAGCACATCAGGGCTATTGCCAGCCGGAGCACTTCCCGGGACGTCCCGGCGAGAACTGAAACGGCGCGGGCGGTGCGAAGAGCTCGGCGAGGTGCCCGGGCCCACCGGGCGTGCACTCAGGCGGCATGAAAAGGCCGGGCATATTGGAGAGCTGAGCGGTCCTGGAGCCGGCACGGGCGGCCCCCTAACGTTTAGCTCGTGCAGGACGAGCGGCTGGCCATCCCCCAGGCATGCGAACCCTCGAGCGAGGCTCGCCCAGCCGGCACCGCCTACGACCAGCCTGGAGGCCAGACCAGGCCCGACATGACGGGGCTACCAGCTGGGCGCGGCCACCCCGGCCGCCTGGCGTCGTCAACTTCCATCCGTGCTGTGCAGCAGGTGCGCGGCTGGGGAGCACTGGTGACGCGCGCCGCCCAAGTGGTCACCGTTGCTACGGCGACGGCCGGGTTGGCCGTGCTGCTCTATTTCCTCGCTGTTCATTCCGAGGCTCCTAGCTCCGATGGTGCCACGATCGTCCTGGAAGCCAAGGCGGTGGCCAGCGGCAATCTCGGGCTCAAGGGTTGGGCCTTGTCGTTGGACTCTTTTTGGGCCACGGAAGTCCCGGTGTACGTGCTGGCCGTTGTCGCCGCCGGCCTGCGTTCACTGCTGCTCGAAGCGGTGCCCGCGGCGGTCGCCGCCCTCACGGTCATGGCCGGCGCCCTGGCGGCGCGCCTCGACCTTCGAGGAGGGCCCGCAGTGGTCGCCACGGCCGCCACCATCGGGCTCGTGGGACTGCCAAGCCACACCCTGGCCGTGTTCTTCCTTAAGGGTGGTCTCCATGTGACGACCGCGCTGTGGTGCTTACTTGCCTTCCTGGCCTTGCGCCGAGGCCGTTTCGGCTGGGGCTGGGCGGTGGCCGTCGCCCTGCTCGCGGCGGCGTTGCTGGGGGATCTCCTAGCGCTGGCCGTTGGGGTGGTACCCGTCTGCGCCACCGGGCTGGTAGCCATGGCCCGCGGGCGCCATTGGCGGGCGGGTTCGGCCACAGTTGGTGCCGGCCTGGCAAGCACGGGTCTTGCCGTCGTCGTGCGAGCGCTGGCCGGCACCTTTGGCACCTTCAGCCTCGTCCGCGTCCAGTCTGCCGTCCCGCCAGGGCGCATTCTGGCCAACGCGGCCAAGGCGCCTGTGTACATGGCCCACCTCCTCGGTGTGGGGGCCGGCTTTTACGGCAATGGGGGCGTGCCGGGACCGTTGGCGTGGTTGCACGTCGGAGGCCTAGCCGCGATCGCCGCCGCCCTGGCTGCCGCTATCGCTGTGGTGGCCCGCAGTATGGCCGTCGGAAATAGCCCCCCGCACGCGGCCGGAAATAGCCCCCCGCACGCGGCCGCCCACACGTGGCCGCCCCACCAGGACCTGGATGTCATGCTGCTGCTGGGCTGCATGGGGTCGCTGTTGGCCTACGTGGCCGTGGCTCGCAGCCTCAACCCTGCCTACTCGCGCTACCTCACGCCCGCCGTCATCTTTGCGGCGGTATCGGCCGGCCGCTGGCTGGGTTGGGCAACGAGCATCCTGCCTCCGGGACCGAGGAGACGAACGGCTCTGATCGCCGGGGCATTACTGCTGACCGGCTTCGGGGCCGGCACCGGGCTTCAACTGGCTCAACCTGTCCCGCCTCAGCCCACGGCAGATCG
>JAKAWM010000173.1 GCA_021827285.1 Actinomycetes bacterium
CAACCCGGCCGTGTACGCGGCGGGCGACGCCGTCTCGAGCGGTAGCCTGCCTCTCACCCCGGTGGGGGGGATGCAGGGCCGCACCGTGGCAGCCAACCTCCTAAACGGCAACACCCGCACGCCGAACTACCTGGGTATCCCGACGGTCGTTTTTACGACGCCGCCGTTGGCCCGGGTGGGCCTCGACGAGGCCGCAGCCCGAGCGCAGGGGCTCCAGTTCACAACGCACCACGAGGACACGTCGGCGTGGTACTCCTCGCGCCGAGTCGGCCTCACCCACACGGGCTTCAAGACCCTCGTCGAGGACGGCACCGGACGGGTCCTCGGTGCCCACCTGCTTGGTCCTCACGCCGAGGAGATCATCAACATCTTCGCTCTGGCTGTTCGCAAGGGCCTTAGCGCGAGCGACCTGAAGGACATGGTGTTCGCATATCCGACCGGCGCGTCAGACATCCGCTACATGCTCTGAGCTACGGTTGGCCCGGAGCCCAGCCGGCAGCCGCGTTGGTAACGCTGGTAGCCGCCTCGGCGAAAACCCGGGCGGTACACAAGAAGACCCAGGCGCAAGACGGCACGGTGGACGCGTCGTTCTTCACGGCCACGTCGCCAAGCCGTTTTCGTCGGCCGTGTCGAGCCTGAAGACCGCGATTTCGTAAGTAGGCCGGCACTTCATTCTTATTTTTCCGCTAAGCGCTACTTCTTCTCCTTCGAGCCGTTCGTCCTCCCGCCAGCGGAACTGCCGTTTCGGCTTGCCGTCACGTTCGGTCGCCAAATCGGGTTAGGGCGGGTTAGGGCCATGCAGAGTGGAGGACTATTCGACCTGAGACACCGCCTTATCTGTCCAGATCAGTCGCGCGCGGAGGCGAGAAACTCGAGCAACAGCCGCTGGTCCACCGGTTGGTTGCCAAGGCTCGCCACGTCCGCTTCATGTTGTGGCTCCCCTGGGCCGGGCTCTACCAGGGAAGAGGTCCCGCCCTGGCCCCGGGAGACGGTTACCGGCACTGTCAGCGCCACCGGAAGAGGTTCATCGTCCTCGAAGCACACGGCAGCGGACACGGTGGCCTTCGTGCCAGCGGGGACAACCTTGGCGCCCGCGCGTCCCCGAGCCCGCCGCTTAGCCGGGTGCACGGTCGGGCCCCCGGCCGTCTCGCCAGCAGTTTGGCAGACCTTCACAAGGCCGAGGTCGACCAGTTCCTTCACCGCCTTGCGCCCGTCGAACTCGCCGAGGCCCCGCTCTGTCAACACCGCACCGACAGGGCGGCCGCTGCCGATCGTGGCCACCATTTGCCACTGGTCTGCCCGGAGCATCACAGGGCCGTCGAACGAGGCTTCGAGTGCTACCCGGCAAGACTGTGAGGGGACGGTTGCCATGATGGACGGCCACTCGGCGAGGCGCCTATCGACTTCTTCCAGCAATGGGATGAGGTCCGCCGGCGCCATCGGGTTGACGGGTTCGGTGCCGGTATGGAACAGGAAACTGGCGTCCTCGAGAAGGAGGAGGGCGAAAAGAGCATCGAGGGCCGTCTTGTGCGCGCCCGCGTCGAAGCCGGCGAGCCGGCCCCGCTCCAACCAGACACTTATGACCTCGCCCCCCGCCTCCACCCGCAGTTCACCGGTCTGGCAGGTTACAGAAAGTAGCGAGAGGACGTGTGGCAGAGCGATTGTTTCGAACGTACCTTCGAGCGACACGGCAACCCTCAGTGCCTAATAGATCCTATGGATAACTAGTTCGGCACCGCCAGGGAGAAAGTTGAGCAAAAGCATGTCGCGCGAACCGGGCCCCCAATTTCGCCACAGCCATTAGGACCAAATGCCAGTCATGTGGAGCGCCCTGTCCCCGTCGGCGAAGCAACGCTTGACGGGTCAACCTCAGGTCGGCCCGAGAAGAGCCCCGGGTTCGGCGGTTTCGCCCGCCCTCAAGAGCGAGGACCAGGAGCCGAGTAATAACGAGTGCCCTCTCTGCACGAGGAATCGCTGCCGGCTTCGCAGCGCCAGGCCGAGTTACCCGACCTGGCGCTCCCGGTTCGCGGCTCGGGCACGCGTCGTCCTGCGCACATAGTCGGCCACCGGCGCCGGTATGTCCCCGTGCCGGCCAAGTTCGCGTTGGCCTCCGGGCTCGCGTTCGCTTGGCTGGGGTTCTCGGTCTGGCTCTCCCTGCCATGGCTCCACTCACTGGCCAAGGACATGACCTGGCCCCTGGCTGTCCTTGCCATAGCCGTGCTCGCGTACGCCCCCGGCTGGCTGGTCGCCTTCATGGCCGCGAGCTTGGTGCTCGACCGCCAGCCGCCACTACGACGGTCGAGCCCACAGCCACCGGTGACCGTTCTCCTGCCGGCGCACAACGAAGCGGAAGGTATAGCCGGCACGCTTCAGTACCTCGCCCGCCAGGACTACGACGGTCCTATGCAGGTCATCGTCATCGACAACGCCTCGAGCGACAGCACGCTCGCCACCGCCCGCAGAGCCGCCTCGGAGCTCGAGTTGTCGGCCAGGGTCCTGTCCGCGCCCACCCAGGGCAAGAGCCACGCCCTCAACGCGGCGCTTCGGTACGTGGAGACCGACATCGTGATCACCCTCGACGCCGATACTGCCCTTCACCCGAGCGCCGTCGGCAACCTGGTCGCCCGCTACCAAAGCTCGCCCTCCGACGTGACCGCGGTGGCGGGGGCGGTCCTCGCCCGCAACAGCCGCGACAACATCTGGACCCGCATGCAGGAATGGGACTACTTCTTGGGGATCGCCTCGGTGAAAAGGATGCAGGGGCTCTACCAGGGCACCTTGGTAGCACAAGGGGCGTTCAGCCTCTACGAGACAGAGGCGGTCCGCCGGGTGGGCGGGTGGCCCGACGCCATCGGCGAGGACATCGTGCTCACCTGGAGGCTGATGGAGGGCGAGCGGCGGGTTTACTTCGAGCCGACCGCCATTGCCTTCACCGAGGTCCCCTCCCACATTGGCCACTTCTGCAGGCAACGGTCTCGGTGGGCCCGCGGGATGATCGAAGGCATCCGCTCGGTCAAACCATGGAGGCAGCCCCGCCCCATGACCGCAATGCTGGCCGGCATAGACCTGCTACTGCCTTTCATCGACCTCGCCTACACGTTCCTCTGGATGCCCGGGATCGTGCTTGCCTGCTTCGGGCTGTACTGGTTCGTCGGCATATACACCGCAGCCGTGCTGCCGCTCACCCTGCTCATCAACTTCCTCCTTTTCCGCTACCAGCACAAGCGGGTGTTCGTGCCCTTGGACTTGAAGGTCCGGCGCAACCTGAGGGGCTTGGTCTGCTACGTGCTCTTCTACCAGATGCTCATGTCCCCCGTGTCGGTGGCCGGCTACGCGCAAGAGCTGCTCGGCCTGCGCCGGCGCTGGAAATAAGCTCTAGTCCAGTTGGGCGCCCGGCGAAGGCGGGGCGCTTGGCCTTTGGCTACCGGGTTCGCTCGCCTGGTCGGTGAGACCGCTCCCACGGGATGCACCCAGCAAAACCGTCCTCCTCACGCCAAAACCCGAGGCGGCGGGCACACGCGCGCAAGACCCGGCCTCTGCGGTATGACCGCAAGTTATGAGGTCGTGCTTAGTCACAATGCAAAGATATCTGGCCCGGTGCTAGCACTGTTGCTAGTCCTCGCCAACCGGGGGTCCGCGCGCCCTCCTCAGGGGTCCCCAAAGGAGGCAAGAGAGCGCCATTCAACACCGAGACGGTCGTCATAGCCGGGGCCAGCCTGGCCGGCCGGCGCCAAGGCTCTGGCCCGCTTCGTGCAGTTCTCGGGCTGGGTTGGTGGTAGGTCCCTCTGAATTTGCCCTAATTGTCCTCGGTGCTTCTTGTAAAGCTGAGATCCTATTACGAATAACTCCCCGGCCACATCGACGAAGACAAGTGCCCGGGCAGGGGGAGTTGTGATTGTCTTAGAGCCGTCGGATTTGTCAAGGCCCCGGTGAGTGAGGAGTGACCCGGCGTCGGCTAGCACGCTGGGCTCGCTAGTGGTTAGTCCGACAACTGAGCGACTTTGGTCCCGACCGCGGCGATAGCGGCCTTGTAGGCACGGGCCGCGTTGGCGACGTGTTGGTCTTCAAGCTTGCGCCCGACGCGGCCCATGTCTAGGCCAGCATCTTCCAGGCTGGCTAGTACGGTAGCCGCTCCCTCGATATCTTGGTCGATCGTCTGGGCCACAGTGCCGTGCTGCTCGAAGGCGGCGGCCGTGGCTGGGTCCATGGTGGTGACGGTGCCGGGACCGATGAGGCTCTCCAGGTAGAAGGTCCCGGGATAAGTGAGGTCAGGCGTATGGGTCGACGCCCAGGCCAGTCGCTGCGGGTTGGCACCCCGCGCCGCCAGCGTCTCCCAGCGCGGCCCGCTGAAGCGGTCACAGAAGGCTCGGTAGGCGAGCCTGGCCTGCGCGACGGCAACTCTGCCTTGCAGTTGTGGCACCCCCGGGCCCCTCCTGGCGAAGAGCGAGCCGTTGACCTCGGCGTCTACCTGGCTCAGGGAAAGCGAAGCCACGCTGTGGACGCCGGAGAGGTCCCCAGGGCAGGTCTCCAGGCCGGACAGGTAGGCCTCGACCACCTGCTGGTAACGCCGGAGGGAAAAGATCGCTGTGACGGTTACGTTGCGCCCCTCGGAGGTCATTTCCCGCAGGGCGAGGACGCCGGCATCGGTGGCCGGGATCTTGATGGACAGGTTGGGTTCGCCTATCTGCTGTTGGAGGAACCGGGCCGTGATGACAGTTCCTTCTTCGTCCTGTGCCAAGGTGGGTGAGATCTTGACCGAGACGAACCCGTCCTCGCCCTCGCTGCGGTCGTAAATAGGCCGGAGCGCGGCGAGCGCCTCGCTGACATCCTGGACGAGCAGTTCCCAGTAGATGTCTTCAGCGCCGAGCCCGCGCCCGAGCAGCGACGCGATCTGGGCGTCATAGGCCGTCGAGCGACCGAGGGCGTGCGCGGAGCCCGCCATATTGGTGGCCAGCCCCCGGATGCCCTCGGCCACCATCCTCCGCAGTTGGCCCGAACGGAGGCCCGACCGTTCTAGCCCGTCCAGCCAGGGGCTCTGGCCCTGGTCGGAGAACAAACGCTGCAACCGAGTCATGTGGCGTCCAGGTCGAACGGGGTGGTCCCGCCGGCTGTCCGCCCAGGGTAGGACCGCGGGTGCTCAAGGTGCAACAGGGGAAACCGGCAACCTGTAGCTGCGGGAATCACCGATGTCCCGCCGATGCTAAGCGTTATATCGCTGGAAGTCGCGCCGCTACGGGCGCTTGCTCAAGGGGCACTGGCGTCACGCCTCTACTTTGGTGGGCGGCATGCCCCTGATGTCTCGGCGTGCTTGTGGATGCCCGGGAGCGCGGCATACGAACGGTCGTCTCCGGGCCTGCCCCGGTTGTCACGGTGCGCCGTCGGCGGGCATGGCCTCGTAAGAATGCTGTCTTGGTACACAAAATGCTGCCGGCGCCGGGAAAATCTTCGGGTCGTCATGAGGGTGCCGCAACCCGTGGAAATGCAGCTCAGCATGAGTCGCGGCGTAAACGTCGTAGTCAACCTTTGACATGAAGGACTGCGCGGTAATCTGTTCCTCACCACAGCGAAACTCGGTCATGGTGGCCATCATAAGTGCGGGGCGGTTACTTCGCCAAGGCCTGACTGAAGTCCGCGATGAGGTCTTGCTGGGCTTCGATGCCGCAACTTACCCGGACCAGGTCGGGGGTGATGCCAAGGCGTTCTCGGTCCTCCGGGCGCATGCCCGCGTGAGTGCTGGTCGCGGGCCGGGTGATGAGAGTCTCGACGCCGCCGAGGCTCACCGCTGGGTAGGCCAACTGCACCGCGCCGAGCAGGGCTTCGGCAGCCTCCTCCCCGCCCCGCAGCCGCAGGCTCAGCATGCCTCCGAACCCCGAGAGCAGCTTGGCCGCGTGCGCGTGGTCGGGGTGGGAGGCGAGCCCAGGGTAGTGGACGGCGGCGACCGCAGGGTGGCTGGCGAGGAAATGGGCCAGCGCCGTGGCGTTTTCGTTTTGCGCCCGGACCCGTAGCGCGAGGGTCTTGACTCCCCGAGCGAGCAAGAACCCGGTGTGGGGGTCGAGGCTGCCCCCGAAGTGGTTGAGCGTCCTGCGTACCCGCTCGACCAGCCTTGCGCTGCCCATGATGCAGCCGGCCACGAGGTCTGAGTGGCCGCCCAGGTACTTGGTGGCGCTGTGGAAGCAAAGGTCGAAGCCGGCGGCGAGAGGGCGGAAGTTCACCGGGGTGGCAAAGGTGTTGTCGATGACCGTGAGCAGGCCCTCCCTGCGGCCGAAGGCGACGACCTCGTCGAGCAGGCCGACTCGGACCATGGGGTTGGTGATCGTCTCCACCAGGAAGACCTTGGTCTGCCGGGTGCGCGCGGCCGCCCAGGTCTCCGGCCGGTTCACATCGACGAAGGTGCAGCGCCAACCGAGG
>JAKAWM010000174.1 GCA_021827285.1 Actinomycetes bacterium
CGATCTCGGAGAAAGTCCTGCGGCGGCACCAGCCCGACCTGGGTGAGCAACTGGTCCACCGCCGCGGCGAGAGCGTTCTTCGGCACCACTTTGAAAGTCTGCAGCGGGCGCGTCAGGCTGTAGCGGACCGTGTGGAGCGGGTCGAGCGAGGTGTAGGGGTCCTGGAACACCATCTGGACGTGGCGGCGGTGCTCACGAAGGCGTGCTTGGTTGAGCCGGTTCGGAACTTCGCGCCCGAGGACGCGGATCTGGCCCGACGTGGGCCTCTCCAACAGGGCGATAGTGCGTGCAAAGGTGGTCTTGCCCGAGCCGGACTCCCCTACCAGCCCCAACACCTCGCCCCTCATGACGCTCAGGTCTACGCCCGAAAGCGCCCGCACGACCTGGGCCCTACCGAACTTGCCCACCGCGTAAGCTTTAGTGAGCCCCTTCACCTCGAGCACAGGCGGCATCCCCTGCCCACGCTCGGCGGCTACAACATCTTGGGCCTGGGGGCTAACCACTGGCAGCCACCTCGCCCCCCAAGCGCTCACCTTGCGACAACGGGCCGGCCGCGGTTGTCTTAGCATAAAGATGGCAGGCCACGCGGCGCCCGGGAGCCGTCCTGATTTCCGGTGGGGCCACTTTGTCACAGGTACCCGCGATCACCTGCGGGCACCTAGGGGCAAAGGCGCAACCCGCCGGCAGCCGGCGCAGGTCCGGGGGCTGCCCGGCTAGACCCTCGAGGCGTTGGCGCGTCCCGCCAAGCGGCGGAAAGGCGTTCATGAGCGCCGACGTGTAGGGGTGCTCAGGGCGTTCGTAGAGTGACTGTGCCGGCGCCTCTTCGACAATAGCGCCGGCGTACATAATGGCGATCCTGTCAGCTATCTCGACCAGGAGCGACAGGTCGTGAGTAATGAACACGACACCGAAGCCAAACTCACGGCGCAGGTCGTTCAGCATCTGGATGATCGAACGCTGCACGACTACGTCCAGCGCGGTCGTGGGCTCGTCCAAAAAAAGTAGCTTGGGCCCAAGCGACAACGCTAACGCGATCACCGCGCGCTGGCGCATGCCGCCAGACAACTGGTGCGGATAAGCGTCCAAGAACCGTTCTGGGAGCTTTACCCGAGCGAACATCTCCTTTGCCCGAGCCGAGGCCTCCTCTGCCGAACCGACACCGTGGGCCTTCATCGCGTCGCGGAACTGCTCACGGATGCGCGTCACCGGGTTGAGCACGTTCATCGAGGCCTGGAAGACCATCGAGATTTGCGCCAGGTGCATGGCCCTGAGCCGCTCGGCAGGCAGCTCCATAAGGTCGGTGCCCTCGAAGAGGACCTGGCCCGATATGACCCGGCCCGGCGGCTCGAGAAGCCCTGAGGCCGCGAAGGCGAGCGTGCTCTTCCCGCAGCCCGACTCGCCTGCCAGGCCTACGACCTCCCCTGAGGCGACCGTCAGGTTGACCCCTCGCACGATCGTGGTCACGCTCTGCTTGTCCCAACCGTAACCGACGTAGAGGTCCCGGACTTCGAGCAGCGGGCCCAAGCTCAGTTCCTCCTGAGGCGCGGGTCGGCGACCTCGTCGACGGCGAAATTGAGCAGGCCGAAGCCGGTGCCGAGAAGCAAGATACAAAGGCCGGGCAATAAGAGGTAGATCCATTCCCCCAGGAGCATCGCGTTCGCGCTCTGTGCCCAGTACAGCATCGTCCCCCACGAGACCTCGTTTATGTTGCCTAGGCCGAGGAAGTCCAGGCCTGCCTCAGCGAGAACCGCGTACAGGGCCGCGCCGAAGAAGTTGGCGACCAAGACACCAAACATGTTGGGAACGATGTTGAAAAGCACAATGTGCCAGCGGCTTTCCCCTGACATGCGGGCAGCCTCAACAAAGGGCCGGTCACGCAGTGCGATCGCCTGCGACCGAAGCACCCTCGCGCCCCAAGCCCAGCCCGTGACGGCCAGCACCACGATCATAGTCGTGATGCCCTTGCTCGGCACATACGAGATGATGACAATCAGGAGGACTAGGCCTGGCAGGACGAGCCAGATGTTCGTGACCGACGAGAGCACACCATCGACCCACCCCCCCGCATACCCCGAGAACACACCCATGAACAGTTGGACCACCGCGATGATCGCTGCTGTGATGAGCCCGACCTCGAGGCTGTTGCGAGACCCATAGACCAACTGCGAGAACACGTCTTGGCCCTGAGGTGTCGTGCCGAGCAAGTGGTCCCGGCTAACGCCGAGCATCGGGGTAAAATTGATGTCGGTCGGCGAATAGGGAGCGATGACAGGCGCCAGCAACGCCACCAAGCCAAAAAAGACAAGGATACCGGCCCCTATGAGGGCCCGCCGGTTGTGAAGAAGCGCTCTCAAGACCGTGCCTCCACCCGAATCCGAGGGTCGAGCAAGGCGTACAAGAGATCCGAAACAAAGACCGCTATCAGTACGCCGACGATTATGACTACGAAAATCCCCTGCTCCAAAGGGTAGTCCTGGCTTATAACGGCTTGGTAAAGCAGGTACGCAATGCCGGGGTAGTCGAACACGTACTCGATAAAAATCGCCCCGGCTACGACGAACCCAAGCGCGAGCGCAAAGGACGTAAAGCTCGGTAGGATGGCATTACGTGCCGCGTAACGCGTGGCGATCACACGCTCGGGCAGCCCCTTCGCCCGGGCAAACTTGACGAAGTCGTCGGAGAGCACGGTAATCGTCGTATTACGCATCAATATAATGTACCCGCCCAAGGAAACTGCGGTTAGCGTTATGGCAGGCAGCGTGGCGTGACGGACAACGGCACCGAACCCAGAGATGGTGGCCAGTCCCTGGCCTCCGGCCCCTCCGCCCGCCACAGGGAACCAGCCCAACTTGAACGCGAACACATAAAGTACCAACAACCCGATCCAAAACACCGGCATCGCGCCGAGCATCACGCCCGTAGGCACCATGATGCTGTCGAGAGCGCTGCCACGGTGCCATGCCGCGAGCACCCCCACGGCGGTGCCCACGACGAAGGCGACCACCGTGGCGAAACCCACGAGGCCGAGCGTCCAGGGCAGCGCCTGGCCGATGAGCGTCGTGACCTTTTCTGGGAAGTAGGTCAGGGATACTCCGAACTGGCCCGTCAGCGTATGGCCCAGGTACGTGAAGTACTGTCCCAACTCGCTCTGTTTGGTCTTGAGGCCAAAAGCAACCTCGAGGGCGTTGGCAGCCTGGGGGGTCAGCTTGCCCTGATAGCGCGCAAGCATCGTTTCCACCGGGTTGCCGGGCATCAGGCGTGGGAGCACAAAGTTGAACGTCAACGCCGCCCATCCCGTCAGGAGCAACAGCCCTATGCGGCGAGCTAAGTACTTCACAGCCCCATCCCCTGTCCCATCTCCCCTCTACCCCCTACCTCTGCTGCCTGCGGCGCAGGCTCACTATAGCGGCAGCAGGGCCCGCCTGGGACGACGGGCCCTGCCATAAGAGAGGTGGTCAGCACGTCTGCTAGGACCAGTCCCCGGCTCTACGCCTTGGCTCAGTGGCTCTACGCCTTGGCTCAGTTAAGGTGAACGTTTAGGTACGTCATTTCACCACCACCACCGAAACCGTCGCCAGGGTCCCCCTCGTTGTAGGGGTTCTTCGGGCTTGGCCATCCCACGAAAGAACGTGTCGAATAGTCAAAGAAGTTCGGCCTACCGGTGAGCGCTACCACCGGGACGTACTTAAGGACCTCCTTTTCTATCGCCGCCATGGCGGCTTTTTGGACAGCCAGGTCGGTCGTGTGAGCGTACTGCCCGAGCGCTGAAGTGATCGACGGGCTCGTGAAACGCTCCCAGTTAGTCGAGGCCAACTTGCCAACTGGCGCCGTGTTGTTGGGTGAAAGCAAGTAGTAGTACTCGTAGTAAGGCGTGACGTTATTCCCATTACCCCAACTGATCATCAGCGAGTAGCGCCCGAAGTCGGCCGAGGAGGCATAGGTGGAGTACGGCTCTTGGTTGACGGTGGTGTGGATGCCCAAGGGCAATAGCTCCTGCCCTATCGTCTCAGCCATCGAGATGAAGTCCGACCAACCCGACCCGACCAGGATGCTGAGCGTCGGGACCGGCTTGCCACCAGGGGCTTCCAAGGTCCCGCTCACGAGCTTGTAGCCGTGCGACTCAAGCAGCTTCAGGGCTCCCGAGGGGTCGTACTTCCACTCAAGCCTGCGCACCGAGGGTGGGACCCACGCGTCCACTTGGCCACTGGTCACGCCTGTCTCCAAAGCCCCGGTGGCTGCCGGGATGGCACCGAAGTAGGCACGCTCGGCGACAACATTGTCGTTTATGGCCATGGCGACGGCCTTGCGGAAGTATAGGTCGTTGAAGGGCGCGGCGGCCGTGTTCATGTAGAGGAAGTTGAAGTTGGTCACCGGCCACCAAAAGTGGTTCCACGCAGGGTGCGCGGCAACGAAGCTCTTAGCGGGGTCCGTAATCCCATCGTAGGTGAAGTCTGCACCACCGTTCATCACAAGAAGTTGGGCCGTCGAGTTAGACTTCACAGCCTCCATGGTGACGCCGCTTAGGTAAGGCCGGCCTGGCATCCAGTAATGCGGGTTCTTTACGTAGCTGACCTCGGTGTTGCTGTAGGACTTCAACAAGAACGGGCCAGTCCCGACGGGGTGCGGGTTCGCATACGTAACCGGGTTCTTGACCTTGGACCATAAATGTTCCGGCACGATCTCCTGGCCGAGCAACTCGGGCAGGATCACCGTGTACGGCGACTTGAACTGGAACACGACCGTGTCGGGCCCAGTAGCTGTCACGGAACTGAGCGAGGTCTTCCAGTCCCCGTTGGTGTCGAGTGCTGGGTACCGCTTCAACAGGTTAAAGGTGAAAGCAACGTCGGCCGCCGAAAACGGCGTCCCATCGCTCCACTTGACACCTTGGCGCGTGGTCACGGTCAAGGTCTTGTTGCCGTTGGACCACTTGTACCCCGTTGCCAGGAAGTCTGTCTGCTTGCCTGTATAGATGTTGTTGTATATAAGCGGTTCGTAGAGGAGGCTCCCGGTACCTCCAGCCGTGCCACCCGTGCCGGCCGGGTTGAGCGGGTTGAAGTTGTCCGGGATCGTCGTCCACGAACTCACATATTTCAGCACACCGCCGTAACGGATGCTGGCTGCACTTGCGCTCGCCACGGGTGCTGCCGCGAGCCCGAGCGCCACGGTCGCGCTGCCCGCGAGCAACGCGAGAGAGCGTGAAGCTTTGGTCATTTTCCTCCCTCAACCTACCTTTCTGGTCATTGGTTCTCCTATTTCTCGCGTACGCTTTTCTCTGCGTACGTTTTCAGCGCTGCCCAGGGGCGTAACGCCCCGGGCCGCAGTCGTAAGACCCGCGTTCGGGCGCCGTAGACGACGTTAGGACCGCGCGAGCAGCCTTGCAGAGCGGCCCTCGTCGGTCCAAGCGGGGGGCGCGCGGGCGCACAGAGCCAGATGTAGCCACGTCCTCGGCTCTACCGTTTGCTCGGGCGGACAGCCACGAACCCGAAAAGAGCTGCTCGGCGGCCGAGAAGGTTCGCGCCGCTAGCAGCATCTCCTGCTGCTTCCACACAAACCTTAAACTAAACACTTTTGAGCCCCTGAGTCAAGGCACCCCCTGCCTCGGGTCGGACCGTTGCGCGCCCGCGCCTAACCAACACCATTAATCCGGCGCCTTGTGGCCGTTACCGGCCGAAGCACACCCCCGTTCGAGAGCAGCTCGTCCACCACCAGCATGGCCGCGCCGAGCGCCACGGCGTCTGCGCCAAACTGGCCCACCTCGATACTCACCCGGCTGGCCGTGTACTCGAGGGCCTGGCGCTCGACGGTCTGGCGGATCCTCTCGATCAGGACCGGTGCCAGCTTCACGCCCACCCAGCCTCCGATCACGACCTTTTCCGGGTTGAACAAGTTGACCAAGTTGGCCACGCCTACCCCGAAGGAAACGGCCACAGAATCGAGGGCAGCCGCCGAAAGCAAGTTCGAGCGGGAGGCCTCGATGAAGCGGTCCAGCCATTCCTCTGAGTCGGGGTCGGGCAGGGGGGTTGCCGCCGGGTTCGTCCGGTACCACTCGGCGAGGAGCGCCCGCCCGCCTACGTAAGCTTCCAGGCAACCCGACGCGCCGCAGCGGCAGGGCTTGCCGCCGGCGACGATGGCCGTGTGGCCCCATTCGCCGGCGCTCGAGGTAGCACCGCGGTACACAGCGCCATTGGTGAAAATGGCCGCGCCCACGCCCGTGCCCCAAAGCACCACGATGGCATGGCGGGTGCCTCGCCCCGCCCCGAGCCACATTTCGGCATGGCCGAGCGCCTTGGCCCCGTTGTCGGCAAAGAGGGGCAGGCCGAGGCGCTTGGCTATGGGGTCGAGGGCCACGTCGCGCCAACCGATGTTGGGCGCGTGCACCCTGAGCTGGCCGTCCTGGT
>JAKAWM010000175.1 GCA_021827285.1 Actinomycetes bacterium
TAAAGTGATCCCCGTCAGGGGGATGAGGCGGGTTATGCCACCAACTATGACGAAGACCTGTACGCCCATCAGCAGGGACAAACCCGTGGCTAGTAGCTTGCTAAATGAACGCCGTGCGCGGACGGCGACCCGGAGCCCCGACCCTATCATTAGGAGGTAAGCAATCAATAGTGCTGCGGCACCTACCAACCCGATCTCTTCGCCGATGGTCGCGAAGATGAAGTCAGTGGAGGCCTCGGGGATTATTTGCGGGTTGCCCTGGCCCGGTCCGAGCCCCCACATCCCCCCGCCGGCCAAAGCGAATAGGCCTTCGATGATCTGGTAGCCCGTGGTTGCGAAGTGGGGCCAGGGATCTAGCCAGGCCTGAACGCGCGTCTGAGCGTGGTGCACGACGTCAAGGGCGAATATGGCACCTACCGCAAACAGGCCGCTGCCGAGGCCGAGGTAGGCCCAGCGCCCGGTGGCCACCCAAAGCAAGCCCACAAAGAGGGCAAAAAAGAGGAAGGAGGATCCCAGGTCGTTCTCGGCTAGCAGTATGAGGAGGGAGAAGCCCCAAGCCACCAGGAGCGGTGCCAAATAGCGCGGCTCCAGTACCATCCACCGCCCTACGCGGCGAGTACCTGTCGCCAGCAAGTCAGCCCGTTCTGCTAGGACCGAGGCAAAGAAGACAGCCAAGGCCAGTTTGGCAAACTCGCCTGGTTGGAACGACAGCGGGCCAAGCCGCACCCAAAGGCGAGCCCCGTTCACGTCTTCTCCTATATGGGGGGCGAGGGGCAAGAGCAACAGGACTATCCCCGCAAGGGCAATTGAGTAGCGGTAACGCTCCAGGTAGTTGGCATGGCGGAAGAGGGCGAGCGTGGTGGCGAAAGCGAGCACGGCGATAAGGGTCCAGATAGCCTGGGCGGATGCTTCCGCTGGGTTGAGCCGGGCAATGAACACGTAGCCGACCCCGTTCAGCAGGGCGGCCATGGGTAGCAGGACCGGGTCAGCTTGGGGGGCGAGCCACCGAAGGCTCAGGTGGGCGGCCAGCATCAGCGCAAAGACGAGCGCGAGGAACGGTCCGATGTTGGCGGGGAGGGAACCCGCCTTTCCCAAGCTGGAAAGAGCATATAGGCTCCCGGTCAGCACCAGGACGAGCAGGATCATCCCGAGCTCGCTGCGCCGTCGGGGCGGGTGGAGGTACTGGAGCGCCACGGTGCCCCGTTGCCCCCCGGGCCGTGTTGCTGGGGTGCTCACCGCTTGCTCACCGTCGTCGGGGTGACAGTGGTGGTAGTGAGAGCCGGCCGTGTGGTCGAGCTGGCGACCGTGGTTGGGGGGCTGGTCGAACTGGTGCTCTTCGCCGTCGTTGTAGGGCTCCTCGGGCCGCGCCGAGGGTTGGGCCGGAGACGGGGCCGCTTCGCCGCTTCAGCGGCCTCCTTTTCCGCCACGCGTCCATCGATGTAGGTCCACGCCTTGGCCAGCGAGGGCTCCGTCACTCCCGCTTGCAGTTCCTGGAGCCGGCTGGGCAGTACCGCTGCCCCGGTGTAGTTGGTGACGACGGCGAGAGTGGGGCCGAACCACAAGACGCCCCCGGGGTGACCACGGAAGATGGCAATATGCCCGCGCTGCAAGCCGACAAAGTAGGTCGAGCGCGCGTACCAAGCCACGCCGGCGATGGCCCCACCAATGACAACGGCCAGTGCTGCCACAAAGCTCGCGAAGCGAAAAGTCAACAACCGGTGGCCCGGCTGTCTATGGGTCAGCCAGTGGGGCCAACGTGGTCGCGCCTCGCCGTGGCGTTCGCCCCCGAGCGGTTGGCTGTCGTCCAGCGCGACCGGCGACGTCTCTTCGGGGACGATGGTACGCAGGTCCTCGGCGCTGTCGGGGTCGGCCATCACGTCCACGATGACCACCGTGATGTTGTCGCTCCCCCCCTGTGACCGGGCTAGGGCCACGAGTTCTTTGGCGGCGGCACTGGGGTCTTGAAAGCGGCGTAAGACCGCTACGATCTGGTCGTCCGTAGCCTCGCGGCTCAGCCCGTCACTGCACAACAGGTACCGGTCGCCTCGTGCCGGGTCGAGGTGGATGAGGTCAACGTCGGCCGATGGCTCGATACCCAGCGCCCGCGTGAGCACGTTACGTTGCGGGTGGACCGCCGCCTGAGCCTCACTTATCTGGCCGTCATCCACCAACTCTTGGACCAGGCTGTGGTCCACCGTGAGCTGATGAAGGGAGCCCTGGCGGAATTGGTAGACGCGCGAGTCGCCGATGTGCGCCACCGCCAGACCGCTGGTGCCGTCTTCCCGCTCGACCAGGGCTAGAACGACCAAGGTCGTCCCCATCCCGAGCATCTCGCGGTTTGCCCGTGCCTGTTGCCAAATGGCGTGGTTAGCGGCCCTGACGGCGTTGTCCAGGGCTTCGGTTGTGCGTTGGCCGGCAGCCTCAAAGGCTGCCTGCAGGGCATGCACCGCCGTCAAGGAAGCCACCTCGCCCGCGGCATGGCCGCCCATGCCGTCCGCGACCGCGTAGAGGCCCGGCGAAACGAGAAGCTGGTCCTGGTTAGTGGTGCGTACGAGGCCAACGTCGGTGGCGGCCCCGGCTACCAGTTTGCTCATTTCTGCAGCTCCAGTACGGTGCGGCCCACTTGAAGACGGTCTCCTCGCCTGAGCGGCACTGCGCTCGTCACCTTTTTTCCGTTCACCAGGGTCCCATTGGTAGAGCCGAGGTCCTCGACCCAGTACTCATGGTCCTGGAGGAACAGTCTCGCGTGAAGGTGGGATACGAAGTTGTCTGCTGCCAGGGCAACGGCGCACCCGGGTGCCCGACCAATAGTGACCTCTCGGCTCAACTCGAAACTAAGCCCGCCCGCCCCCTCTCGGTCCAGCACGACCAAACGCAGCGGCAGGCTACGGTCCCCGCCCAGCCGGCTCCGGTCCCTCGAGGGCCGGCCTTCGGGCTGGGCCGGGCTACCAGGTGACTGGGCTGCCACCACCTTCGGGTCGTGCACTTCGGCCCAGACCGCCCTCACGACTCTGAGGAAAAAGAGGTAGAGGAGCGCCAAGAAGGCGTACTCGAGGAAGCGCAGGGCCTGCTCAGTCAATCACGTCGCTCCAGGGACACCAAGATCCGGTGGCCCGCCATGCCGTCCGGTGCCGGGTGCGGCCGCAGGGTGACCCGAGCGGGCCTCTTCATGCGGGCCGGACTGAGCTGCTTCCCTCGCCGGCTCCTGCCCCGCCGAGGACACCTCAAAGCGCAGGTTGGTCGAGCCAACGGTGATCTCGTCGCCGCTCTGCAACTGATGCGAGCCGCCGATGCGCTGGCCGTTAACCCTGGTCCCATTGGTGCTACCGACATCGACGACCACCCAGTTGCCATCAGCTGCGCGCCGCACCTCGGCGTGGTGGCGGCTGACGTTAGGGTCGGCCACAGCGAGGTCGCACTCGGGTAGCCGGCCGATGCTGAGCGTGCCTCCTTCGAGGAGGACCCGGCGGCCATCAGGGAGCGTGACGCTGGCCACTCCTTCTTCGGGCACCATGTTGCCAGCGACCAGCAAGGTGCCAGGGCGCAGGGACGCGTCCGTAGCGATCTCGACGCTCACCGGGCCGAGGAGGGTGTACCCCTCCTGACTGGCGTGGTCCTTTGCCACCTGGACCAGCTCTTTTACCAACTCCTCCTCGATCGGCTCGAAGCGAGCCCGGTCAGTGCTGGAAAGGAGGACCTTGAAAGCATTAGGAGCCAGCACCCCGCGGGGTGCTACCGCCCGGCGCAGGTCGATCTCGCGGGCCAGGCGCCTACCTATCTCGATGGGCTGCAGGCCGCTGCGGAACACCCGGGCGAAGGTCCCTTCAACGAAGCGTTCGAGACGGCGCTCGAAACCTTGTAGTCCCATTGTTGGCCCGCATCGTACCTCGGCCTGGCTGCCTCCCCGTTGCAGGCGCCAGGGCAGCCCTCCCTACTGGCTTGGCAGGGGCCCGTCCAGGTGTGCGCCACCGCGGGCACGCCCGGCCGTGGGCCCTAACACCCGGCTCAGGCAGTGCACCGAGCCTCAAACCAGCAAGAGCAAGGAGGCTGGTGTTCATGTAACCTTTGCTAGTGCTGCCTGGGTCGACGCGAGCACCCAGGCGGTGCGAGACCACTCGGGCGAGTGGCGGAATTTGGCAGACGCGCAGGATTCAGGTTCCTGTGAGGGCAACCTCGTGGGGGTTCAAGTCCCCCCTCGCCCACCAGCTGTGAGTAGGGAGTTTGTGGTAGCGGACCGCTGGCGGTCGAGTTTGGCGGAGGGCCGTCTGCTAACCGTTTGCTAACGGGGCAGTGCCGCGCTAACGCGTGGGCCGCGGAGCGTGATTGCTTGGTTCACTCAGGCGACGTCGACGCGGATAGTTTCCGTGGCGGAAGGCGGCGGGACGGGCAGGCCATCCTCTCGCATTCCCTCGATGTGGAAGGCAATGGCCTCTCGGATCAGCCGCTCCACCTCCTCACGGCTCTCGCCCGCCGCCACGCACCCCGGTAGGTCTGGGACGTAGGCCCCCCAGGCGTTCCCCTCATGTTCGAGGACGACCAGGTACTGCTTCATTGCTGTCCTTTCAGGCCTGCCTGCCTCCAGATATTGCCCAGCGTACCGCTCAGGACATCGCTGCCCAGCTTGCCAGCCACCGTCACGACCTCAACTCGGCCCGGGCGCCGGAACTGCCGATGCGACCCAGTCTGGCGAACCATTTGCCAACCGTTGTCCTCGAGGACGCGGACCACGTCGCGGACCTTCACGCCTCTGCCCCAGCGGCTCGTGCTTCCGGAGGCTGCTCGAATACCACCGCCGCTACCTTGTTCGCTGCTTCTCTGTCGAGCTCGGGGAGCACGTGCTGGTAGATGTCGGCCGTCACAGCGGTCGTACTGTGGCCGAGCCTGTCCGCTACCACCCTCGTTGGCACCCCCGCGGCGAGAGCCAAGGTCGCATGAAGGTGCCTCAGATCGTGGAGCCTGATCGCCGGTACTCCCGTCTGGCGGCTCAGAGCGGTGAACCATCGCGAAACCTGCTCGGGGCGCAGAGGTGCGCCGTCTGGGTGGGCGAAGACCAGCCCTTGGTCACGGAAGGCCGGCCCCATCAAGAGGCGCTCTTCCGATTGGCGGTACCTATGGTGCCGCAGCTCTTCTACCAACCGTGTGTCGAGGCTTATCTGGCGTCGCCCCCGGTTGGTCTTAGGTTCTCCGATCACAAGGCGGTGGTCTACAGGGACAAGGCTGCGCCGGATGACGACATTGCCTGCCTGTAGATCTATGTCGGACCACCGAAGTGCCAGAGCCTCGCCGCGGCGGACGCCCGTCAAGATGTAGAACAGCCACAGCGCGTAGTTGCTGTCACTAGATGCTCCATCCAAGAAGCTATGCAGCTGCTTGGCTGTCCAAATCTTCATCTCGGGTCGGCGCGCTTTCGGGGGTCGGCGCCGGTGGCTGGGTTGCGCGCTAGGAGTTGCCAGCGGACCGCATCGCGGAGTGCCCGATGAAGTGTCGCGTGGATGCGACGGACAGATGCAGGGCTCAGGGGCTGGCGGCCGTTGAAACCCTCCTGTAGGGACCCGTAGAAGGCGTTAATGGCAGCGGGCGTCAGCTGCTGGAGCTGCAGGTGGCCGAAAGCAGGCGTCAGGTAGCAGCGCACGTGCATCTCGTACGAGGAGAACGTGGTTGGCCGGAGCGTCCCCTTGGCCGCAGGAAGCCATGTCATCCGCAGGAACTCCTCGATCGTGACCTTGGTCGGTTCGATATAGGCGCCCACTTGCAACGCGTGCATGACCGAGTTGAGAGCGAGCTGGGCATCCTTCTTCGTCCTGAACCCGCCCTTGGTCTTTTGGCGCCGCCTCCCGGCAGCATCCCGCCCCGCGTCGACGACGTAACTCCAGGTTTCACCTCGGCGGTATAGGTGCCCACGCATTATCTCCTCCTCGCTCGGTGCTGCCGAGCCGCGGCGCATCGCGGATTGAGGAGGCTCCCGTGGCGTCGCCGCCCCCGGCAGAGCCTCGAGGCCTGAGCGGGTCGTTCGCCGCTGACGAGGCTAGCAACCGGCAGGGACCGGAAAGTCCGACGCCTCACCTCGAAGCGCCTTTTCAAGAGGCCGCCAATAGCTCGGTCGGTTCGTCGCCTCGTGGTTGGAGACCTGAACGGTGCGCACGCCGCCCACCGTCTGGGCTCCCGGCATGGCCGGTCGTGCCGGCCAGCCGCCAGTTGGTGACCACGACCTGGAGGTGCCCCGTGGACCTGGAAGACCTACCTGAAGTCTTGACCGTCGAGGAAGCGGCGTCCGTGCTTCGAATTGGCCGGACCGCCGCCTACGAGCTGTGCCGCCAATGGCGAGCGACCGGCGGCCGTAGCGGTTTGCCCGTCGTCGCTTTCGGCCGCAGCTTGCGCGTGCCCAAAGCTGCGC
>JAKAWM010000176.1 GCA_021827285.1 Actinomycetes bacterium
CCCGCCGCAGAGCACCACCTGCTCCCCGAACAGGTCGGTCTCGGTCTCCTCTTTGAAGGTGGTCTCCAGCACGCCGGCCCGGGTGGCGCCCAGTGCCCAGGCGTAGGACAACCCGAGCGCCTTGGCCTTACCGCTGGCGTCACGCTCCACGGCCAAGAGGCAGGGGACACCTCCCCCACCCTCGTAAGTGCGCCGGACCAGGTGGCCGGGCCCCTTGGGCGCGACCATGGCCACGTCCACGCCGGCGGGCGGGTCGATCAGCCCGAAGCGGATGTTGAAACCATGGGCGAACATCAAAGTGTCGCCCTCACGCAGGTGAGGCCCGATGGCGCTGTTGTAGATGGCCTGCTGTGCGGTATCGGGAGCGAGGACCATGACGACGTCCGCCTCGTCGGCGGCATTGGCGGGGTCGGTGACCCTGAGCCCGGCGGTCTCCGCTTTGGCCCGTGAACCCGAGCCTTCGCGCAAGCCGACCCGGACGTCAACTCCTGAATCGCGCAAGTTGAGCGCGTGGGCGTGACCCTGCGACCCGTACCCGATGATCGCCACCTTGCGGGAGGTGATGATAGAGGGGTCGGCGTCGCGCTCGTAGTAGATGGTGGCCATTGGCTCCCTTTCGGTCTCTGCTTTTTTGTCCTAGCACCGCCTCGGGGGGCCTTCGCCAAGGTTGCCCTGCCAAAAGACCCTCGCGGCAAAGAGCACTCTAATGGGCGACCGGGCGCAGGAGGCCAGACGCACCAGCCCGGCGCCGGCCCGGCGCCTGGCGCTCCAGCTTGGGCAGCGCCACCCTTCCGGTCCGCTGCATGTCGATTATCTCGTACGGGCGGAGAAGCTCCTCGAAGTCATCCAGTAGGGAGGGCTGCCCCGCCACCATGACCGTGAGGGCTTCCTGGCCCACGTCCACGACGGTGCCACCGAAGATCCTGACCAGGTCCGCCACCTCGCCCCGCGATGGGCCCGGCCCTCCCGGGGGTGCGCAGCGGACGCTGATCAGGGCCAACTCTCGCTCGATGGCCTCGCCGGGAGCCAGTTCTGTGATCTTGACCACGTTGACCAACTTGAACAGTTGCTTGGTGACCTGCTCCACCGAGGTCTCTTCCAGGTCGATCACGATGGTTATACGGCTGAAAGCCTCGTCGTCCGTCGGGGCAACCGCGAGCGAAATGATGTTGAACCCGCGCCGGGCAAAAAGCGCGGAAACCCGGGCCAGTACACCGGCGCGGTTCTCGACGATTATGGAAAGGGTCTGGTGGCGGACATGCCCGCTACCTGAAACCCAGCCCGTACTGCTCGTGGCCAAAGCCATTATTGCACCACCTTTTCCCCACCCGAACGCTGCGCCGGGTGCACGATGATATCGCTATTAGAATGCCCTGCCGGCACCATGGGGAAGACCTTCTCCAGCCAATCGGTACGGAAATCGATGACCACAGGGCGGTCGTCTATCGAATTGGCCTTGTCGATCACCGGTTGCACGTCTTCTGGGGACTCCACCCTGAACGCTGCGCACCCCATGGCCTCGGACCACTTCACATAGTCCGGCAGGTCAGGAGAAAGGTACACCTCGGAATAGCGCTCTTCGTAGAACAGCTCCTGCCACTGGCGGACCATCCCCAAGTAGGCATTATTCAGGATCGCGATCTTCACCGGTATGCGCTCTGCGGCGGCTGTAACTAGTTCCTGGGCGGTCATCTGGAAGCACCCGTCTCCGTCGATGGCCCAAACCGTGCGGTCCGGCCGGCCCACTTTGGCTCCCACGGCCGCGGGCACGGCAAAACCCATGGTGCCCAGCCCGCCCGAGTTGACCCACGTGTAGGGTTCCTCGAAACGCCAGTACTGGCTAGCCCACATCTGGTGCTGGCCGACGCCGGCGACCAGTATGGTCCCCGGCGGGCTCGAGTCGCGCAGTGCCTCGATAACAGCCTGCGGCTTGAGCCCCTCGCCGTCAGCCTGGGGGTCGTAGTGAAGCGGGAAGCGGGCCTGCCAATCAGCTATCTGCGCCCACCAGGCGGAGCGGTCCGGCTGGGGCTCACCACCTTCGATGAGCACTCTCACCAGTTCCTCGATGACGAGGCGGCAGTCTCCGACTATGGGAACGTCCGCCTGGCGGATCTTGGACAGTTCAGCGGGGTCGATATCGACGTGGATGATCTTCGCGTGCGGGGCAAACCCGCTCGTATTGCCCGTGACCCGGTCGTCGAAGCGGGTCCCCAGTGCGATGAGCAGGTCGGCCTCCTGCATGGAGGTGACGGCGGTGTAGTTGCCGTGCATCCCGGGCATGCCCAGGCATTGACGGTGACTGTCCGGAAAGGCGCCCCGGGCCATGAGGGTCGTGACCACGGGGACATTGATCAGTTCCGCCAGCTTCCTCAGCGCGTCAGCGGCGTGGGCCTTCAAAATGCCTCCACCAGCGTAGATAACCGGTCGCTTTGAGGCGGTGATCAGGCGGGCGGCCTCCCTCACCTGCCTGGGGTGACCCTTGGTGGTGGGCCGGTAACCCGGCATGGAGTCGGAGACTTCGCCGTCGGTCGGCCAGTACCATTCCATTTTTGCCTGGAGCACGTCCTTGGGGATGTCCAAGAGCACCGGGCCCGGCCTTCCCGTTGTTGCCAGCAGGAACGCCTGGCGCACCGCCAGGGGGATTTCCTCTGGGCTCATGAGAAGTTCGTTGTGCTTGGTGACCGACCGGGTGATCCCCACGGTGTCGGCTTCTTGGAAAGAGTCGCTGCCGATGACGCTCCGGCTCACCTGGCCGGTTATAGCCACCATGGGCACCGAGTCCATGTACGCGTTGCATAGGGGCGTCACCAGGTTCGTCGCCGCCGGGCCGCTGGTTACCATGGCAACTCCCGGCCGTCCAGTGACATGGGCATAGCCTTCGGCCATGTGCCCGGCGCCCTGCTCATGGCGCACAAGCACGTGGCGGATCGGGGAGTCGAGGATGGGGTCGTAGGCCGGCAGGATGGCACCGCCGGGAAGGCCGAAGATGACCTCCGTGCGCTCCATCTCCAAGCTCTTTATGAGGGCTTGTGCCCCAGTCAGTTGCATGGCTATCACTCCGTAAGTTGTTCGGGCCGGAAAACAAAACGACCTCCCAGGGGGAGGTCGTTTGACGCACGCGTTCAGCTCGGCGCGTGCGTCAGGTGAGTACTACTACGAGGCTGAAGGCCGCGCCAGCCAAGCTGCCGCTCGTAATCGTGCTTGCGCGTCCAGCTGCCATCACTGGCCATGATGCCACGCTGGTACACAGTTTGCAAATCAGCCGCCCGCGCACTAGCCGAGACGCGCGAAGCCCATGAGAACGTGGCCATGGTGATCGGGCGAAGGTAAATGCGGGCCGGCTATGGCTCGGTAACAGCCCCCCGCTCCGCGCCCGTTACCAGGCGGGCGTACTTGGCCAAGGCGCCGGTGCGGTAACGGGGCTCGGGCAACTTCCAGCCCGCCCGGCGCCTTTCCAACTCGACCGGGCTCACGAGGAGGTCGATCTTGCGGGCGGGGACGTCAATGGCAATGCGGTCACCATCGGCGACGAAGGCGATCGGCCCTCCGTCTACCGCCTCGGGGGCGGCGTGCCCGATACAGAATCCGTGGGTGCCTCCGCTAAAGCGGCCATCGGTGACCAGGGCACAGTCGGCCCCCCGGCCGGCACCCTTCATGGCACCCGTCACGGCTAGCATCTCGCGCATCCCCGGCCCGCCCTTGGGCCCCTCGTAACGGATGACCACGACCGAGCCTGGCTGCATATCGCCGGCCATGATGGCGTCCAGGGCCGCCTGCTCGCCATCGAAGACCCGGGCTGCTCCTTCGAAGCGGTCGAAGTCCAGGCCCGCCACCTTGACCACCGCGCCCTGCGGTGCCAGCGAGCCGCGCAGGATGGCCAGCCCACCATCGGCATGGATGGGCACCGAGATCGGGTGGACGACCTTGCCCTCGGGAGCCGGTGACCGCAGATCGGCCAGGTTCTCGGCCACCGTCTGACCGCTGACCGTTAGGCATTCACCATGGACCAAGCCAGCTTGCATGAGCTCTTGCATCACGACGGGCAGACCCCCGATGCGGTCCAGGTCCACCATGTGGTAACGCCCGTGCGGCTTCATGTCGGCGATGTGGGGCACCCGAGCCCCGATACGGTCGAAGTCGTCCAGGGATAGCTCCACGCGGGCCTCGTGGGCAATGGCCAGCAGGTGCAAAACGGCGTTGGTCGAGCCGCCCAGCGCCATGACGACGGCAATGGCGTTCTCGAACGCCTCCTTGGTCATAACCTGGCGCGGCCTTATGCCTCGCTCCAAGAGCTTGACCACGGCCCGCCCTGTCTCGTAGGCGTAGTCGTCGCGCCGGCGGTCTACGGCGGGTGCGCTGGCACTTCCCGGCAGGGCCATGCCCAGTGCCTCCGCGGCGCAGGACATCGTGTTGGCTGTGAACATACCCGCGCAACTCCCTTCGGTAGGGCAGGCGTGACGCTCGATCAGGGCCAGTTCCTCATCAGTCAACTTGCCGGCGGCCCGGGCCCCCAGGGCCTCGAACACGTCCACCAGGTCGATAGCGTTGCCATGCGCGCCCTGGCCGGGCAGGATGGTACCCCCGTACAGGAAGGCAGATGGCAAGTTGACCCGGGCCGCGGCCATCAGCATGCCGGGCAGGGACTTGTCACACCCAGCGAAGGTGACCAACCCATCGAAGCGCTCAGCGTGCATGGTCAGCTCGATCGAGTCGGCGATCACCTCTCGGCTCACGAGCGAGGCCCTCATCCCCTCGGTGCCCATCGAGATGCCGTCGGAGACCGCTATCGTCACAAACTCGAAGGGGAACCCGCCCGCGTCGCGCACCCCCTGCTTGGCCCGCTTGGCAAGGCGATCGAGAGGTAGGTTGCAGGGAGTGACTTCGTTCCACGAGGAGGCGACGCCGATCTGGGGCTTGTCCCAGTCCGCGTCCGTCATGCCGACAGCCCTCAACATGGCCCGGGCAGGGGCGCGCCCCGGCCAATCGGTGACCTCATGGCTGCGGAGCTTGAGATCTGGCCGGTGGCCGGCCGGGCTGGGTTCGGGGCGGGAGGTTCCGAGGTCGCTGAGCATAGAGGTACCTTAGGGCTTCGCCGGCCGGGCCGGCACAGCCGATTTAGAGTGGCCGGAGCGCTGGTGGGCATCGTGGCGGCTGCCTCGGTGGGCGCCTCGGGCTGCTCGCTCCAGGCCACCAGCTCACTATCGGCCCGGAGCCTCGAGACCCTGGTGGCAAGAATATTGGCTACCAGCTTTGACATACGGCCCCCAGCGGTTCGCTGCCCGGAGGGCATCCCAGACAAGATCGGCTCCAAGTTCACGTGCAGGGCCAGCATCGACGGGCAACCACTGGAGCTTGCCGGCACTGTCACGGGCAACCATGGCGCGGTCAGGCTGCAACCAACCCGCGCCGTGGTGGCTGTCAACGTCGCCCGCCAGAGGCTGGCTACCAGCCTGGCCAAGACCTTCGGTCACCCAGTAACAGTCGCGTGCTCAGCGCCAACCCTGCTCGTGGCCAAGGTGGGGGGGGTTTTCAGGTGCACAGCCGAGGTGGCGGGTATCGAGCGTCAGCTGGTTGTGACGGTCACCGACCTGCAGGGCCACCTGCGCTACCGCGTACTGCCTTACCGACCGCCGGGCTAGTGAGGCTGGCCAGAGCGGTACTGCTGGAGCAACGTGGCCGCCGCCCGGAGGTCGGCATTGCCGCCGGTGGCTGCCTTTATCCTGCCTATGAGGAAACCGGCCAGCTTGTCGTCGCCGGCCGAGTACCGTTGCCATTCACTCGGGTTGGCGGCAATGACCTGGTCCACCACTTCTGCCAGTGCACCCGCCCCCAGAGCCTGAAAGCCCAGCTTTTCCGCAATGCCGGCCGGGTCACCGCCCTCGGCCATGAGCGCCTTCAGCACGGTGCGTGCTTGGGTGGGTGTCAGCTCACCACCGCTTTCCATCTTGAGGAGGCGCACGAAGGCGTCGGGTGCGGGGCGCCCGCGGCCGTCCAGTTCGGCCGCCACTTCGTTGGCCAACCGCCGCAGGGCTAAATTGGCATCCGCCCCGGCGGACACGGCCGCGCTTAGGAGACCGTCCAGTTCGAGGCGGACGACCGTGGCCACCGCTTCGGAGGACACGGGGACGGAGGCGGCTTGGGCGACCCGGGCTCGCCGCTCAGAGGGGAGCACGGGCAGGCTCTGGCGCACGGCTTGCACCCAATCGCTGGATGGTTGCAGCGCCACCAGATCGGGTTCGGGGAAATAGCGGTAGTCGAACGCCTCCTCCTTGGAACGCATGGAGTAAGTGCGCCCGTCTGCCTCGTCCCAATGCCTCGTCTCTTGGGCGACTTCACCCCCGCCACCGACAAGCTCGACCTGGCGGCCAGCCTCATAG
>JAKAWM010000177.1 GCA_021827285.1 Actinomycetes bacterium
CCACCGAGAGCGCTCACGGACGCGGCCAGCGCCTCCTCGAGGGACCAGTCCGCCCGGAACGCCCGGGCCAGCCGTCCGGCAATGGCGTCTGCTTCACCGCCCAGGACCGTGAAACGGTCCTCGTCGACCACGGTACCGTCATAGAGGATGTGGAACATCTGGTCCTCACCCGAGCGCGTCCCTACTTCCGCCACGAGGATCTCCACTTCGAAAGGCTTCATTTCGTGGGTGAAGACGCCACCCATGTACTGCGCGTACAGGTTGGCCAGCGACCGGGCGTCCACGTCGTCCCGGCTGAACTGGTACCCCTTCACGTCCGCGTGCTGGACACCGGCGCGCCGCAGCTGGTCGAACTCGTTGTACTTGCCCACGCCCCCGAAAGCGATCCGGTCATAGATTTCGCTTACCTTGTGCAGTGAGCGGGAAGGGTTCTCCGAGCAGATAAGCACCCCGCCCTCGTAGACGGTGGCAACAAGGGGGCGGCCCCGGGCGATGTTCTTGCGGGCGAAATCCGCCTTGTCCTTCATGAACTGCTCGGGTGCTACATAAAAGGGCATGGTCATGCCGGCGCGCCTCCCTCGGTCCCCCGCCTTGCGGGGCTCAGGGCGTTGATGACCTTCTCGAAGGCGCTCTTCACCTCAGCCTCGGCGACGGGCTCGAAGCCGAGGGACGTGATGGTCGCCACGGTCGGGTAGATGCCCCGGACGGCGTCGGGGCCCCCGGTCGCCGCGTCCTCGTCGGCGGCCTGCCACAGCGCCTGCACGCACAGCTCTATGGCGTCCTCCCGAGGCATGTCCTCCCGGTAGCCGAGCTTTATAGTGGTCCGGGCGTCTCTCCCGCCCGAACCCTCGGCCTGGTAGTCCGTCTCCTCGTAACGTCCCCCCGTGAAGTCGTAGGTATAGATGCGCCCCCGCCGTTGCCGGAGGTCGTAACCGGCGAACAGCGGCACTACCACGAAGCCCTGCATGGCCATGGCCAGGTTGGACCGCACCATCTGCGAGAGCTGGTTGGCCTTGCCCTCCAGCGACAGAGCCTGCCCTTCGACCTTCTCGTAGTGCTCGAGCTGCAACTGGAACAGCCTGACCATCTCCATCGCCTGCCCAGCCGCGCCCGCCAGGGCAACCCCGCTGTGGCTGTCCGCTGGGTGGACCTTTTCCATGCTCCGGTGAGCTATGGCCGACCCCGCAGTAGCCCTGCGGTCCCCAGCCATCACCACCCCATCGGCGTAACGCAGTGCGCAGATGGTAGTGGCGTGGGGGGCCTCCAGCGGAGCCGTTCGCCCGCCACCACCCTGAGCCCCGTCGGGGACGACGAAGGGGCTCAACCCGAGCCGGCGGAGAAGCTGGGAAAAATCCGGCCCGGGGCTCTGCCCAGGCGGGAACATAGGAAGGGTCATACAGCCGATGACCCTAGCTTCTCACCGGCCCAAAGGGCTAAAGCGGTCTACTGACCCCCCTTTTGCACGTAGGACTTCACGAACTCCTCAGCGTTGTCTTCGAGGACCTCGTCGATCTCGTCCAAGAGGTCGTCCAGCTCAGCCTTGAGCTCCTCGCCCCGTTTGGAGCCCGCGGGGACCTCTTCGACCTGCTCAGGCTCCGAGCGCGAGGGCGCTTGCTTTTTGATCTGCTCTCTCTCAGCCATAAGGTCGTCTCTCCTCAGGAACCCAGCTGCTCCAGCAGTTCTGCTGGAGTGCGGCAACGTGCAAGTAGTTCATCGACATGTGCCGCTGTACCCCTGAGCGGCTCCATCATGGGGACCCGGCGCAAGGGGTCATTGCCCAGGTCGAAAACTAGCGAGTCCCAGTTGGCGGCCGCGATTGCCCACGGCCAGCGCTGAAGGCACCGCCCTCGGAAGTACGCCCTGGTGGTGACCGGCGGTTCGGTCATAGCCCTGACCACGTCCTCTGGCGACAGGAGCCGCTCCATACCGGCCCGGGCAAAGAGGGACCGCTCGGGTCGCACGTCATGGTACTGCAGGTCCATGGCGAACAGCCGGGGGTCGCGCCATCCCAGCCGGTGACGTTCCCGGTAGCCGCTGACCATCCTGTACTTGGCCACCCAGTCCAATTTACTGGCCAACGAAAGGGGATCTGTCTCCAGGCCCGCCAGCACCTCCTCCCAGCGGCGGACGATCTCGTTGCCCACTTCAACCCCGCCCACGGCGCCAAAGCCGCTGTCTTCCCCGTACTTGCGGGCCAGGTCCAGGTGCTCCCACTGCACTTCCAGGGCGCGCATGCGCTTGCCATTGGCCAGCAACAGAGGCTGGCCCAAAGACACGTCGTAGGAGACCTGCCTTATCGCCTTGACCGGCGTAGCCAGGGTATAGTCGCGCCCCTGGCGGGCGAACCAATCGTCTTCGATCATGGCCAGCACCAGGGCGGTGGTCCCGACCTTCAGGAAGTTCGCCACCTCAGATAGGTTGGCGTCCCCCAGGATGACGTGCAGGCGACGATATTTCTGGGCGTCGCAGTGTGGCTCGTCGCGGGTATTGACGATGGGCCGTTTGAGCGTGGTTTCCAAGCCCACCTCTTCTTCAAAGAAGTCGGCCCGCTGGGACAGCTGAAAGTCCACCCGTTCGCCCCCGGCGGCCTCGCACCCAACCTTGCCCGCCCCTGTGAAGATCTGGCGGGTAACGAAGTGGGGGATGACGTGCTGCACTACCCGAGAGAACGGGACCGCCCGGTCCATCAGGTAGTTCTCATGCGAGCCGTAGGAGTTGCCTTTGCCATCGGAGTTGTTCTTGTACACGCTCACCTGCTGGCCTGCCGGCAGGTACCGCCCAGCTGCCTCGACTGAACGGGCGAGCACCGCCTCACCTGCCTTGTCGTAGAGGATGGCCTCCCAGACATTGGAGCACTCCGGGGTGGAGAACTCGGGGTGGGCGTGGTCCACGTAATAGCGAGCGCCGTTGGTCAGCACCGCGTTGACCAGGTGCGTTTCCACCTCGGGGGCAACCGAACCTTCCCGCACAAATCCCCGGGCATCACGGCCTGGAGACTCGTCGCCAAAGTCCCACTCGACTCGCTGGTCCAGCGAAGCCACGTAGGCGTTGATGAGGGCCGATGACGCCGCGATGGGGTTGGGCTCGGCGGCGCCCCGCACGATGATGCCGTACTCGGTCTCCATCCCGAGGACCTTCACAATGGCCACGGGCCGACGTTACCCCCCTTTGAGCCCCTCGTTGGCGTCCGCCTGTGCTTGCTCGCCACCCTGGCCCCGGCGGGACCGTTCTAAGCCCGGCCGGGACAGCGTTGGGCTTGGCAGGGACGGCCTTGGCGGGGGACGGCCGGCGAGCGTCCGGCCACCCCCCTACTACCTCTTTCGGCTGCAGCGGCACCGACTGGAGCGCTTTGGGCTTCCTCGGCCGGACCGTGCCAGTAGAGGCGCCCGCCTCGCGGCCCGGGGCCAGGGGCGCCCGCCTCGCGGCCCGGGGCCAGGGGCGCCCGCCTCGCGGCCCGGGGCTAGAGGTACTGTCCCGTGGCCACCCGTTCGATGGACCGACCGCCCTTGGTCTGGTCGCCCTGCGACATGATCGTGCGGATATAGACAATCCGCTCGCCCTTCTTGCCGGAGATCTTGGCCCAGTCGTCGGGGTTGGTCGTGTTGGGAAGGTCCTCGTGCTCCTTGTACTCCTGGCGGATCGAGTCGAGCAGGTCCTGCGTGCTGATGCCTCGGCCCTGCCTGGCGATCTGGCGCTTGATGGCCAGCTTCTTGGCCCGCCGGACTATGTTCTCGATCATGGCGCCAGAGGCGAAGTCCTTGTAGTACATAACCTCTTTGTCGCCGTTCTGGTAGGTGACTTCGAGGAACTGGTTGGACTCATCGTCGCGGTACATCTCCTCGACGGTGCGCTCGATCATCATGCGGACCGTCTTGTCCCGGTCCCCCCCGCCCAGAGAGGCAACCTGGGCCTCGTCCAGTGGCAGATCGGGGGTCAGGTAGCGGGAGAATATCTGCGCCGCGGACGTCTCGTCGGGACGCTCGATCTTGATCTTCACGTCCAAGCGCCCGGGCCTCAGTATTGCCGGGTCGATCAGGTCCTCCCGGTTGGAGGCGCCTATGACGATCACGTTCTTCAGGGATTCGACGCCGTCGATCTCAGCCAGCAGTTGGGGCACGATGGTGGACTCCACGTCGGAGGAGATGCCGCTGCCGCGGGTACGGAAGAGCGAGTCCATCTCGTCGAAGAAAACGATGACGGGCACACCCTCCTCGCTCTTTTCGCGCGCTCGCTGAAAGACCAGCCGGATCTGGCGCTCCGTTTCCCCCACGTATTTGTTGAGCAGCTCCGGTCCTTTGATGTTCAGGAAATAGCTACGGCCCTGGCCGTCGCCTGAACGCTCAGCCACCTTCTTGGCCAGAGAGTTGGCGACCGCCTTGGCGATCAGGGTCTTGCCACAGCCAGGGGGGCCGTAGAGCAGCACGCCCTTCGGCGCGGGCAATCTGTGCTCGGCGAACAGCTCCCGGTACAGGAACGGCAACTCGACGGCGTCAGTGATCTGTTCGATCTGGGCGTCCAGGCCACCCACATCCTCGTAGGAAATGTCGGGGACCTCCTCGAGCACCAGGTCCTCCACCTCCGGCCGGGGCAGCTTCTCCAGCAGCAACCCTGACCGGGGGTCCATCAAAAGCGAATCACCGGAGCGCAGCTTCTCGCCCCACAGGTCCTCGGCCAGTTCGACGACCCGCTCCTCGTCGGCGCGCCCGACCACGATGGCCCGGTGCCCGTCCTCCAGCACTTCCTTCATGGTCACGACTTCGCCCGAAGTCTCGGCACCCCGGGCCATGACTACGTTTAGCGATTCGTTGAGCACAACCTCTTGGCCGCGCCGCAAGGCGGTCTCTTCCACGCTCGGGTGCAGGGAGACCCTCATCTTGCGCCCCCCGGAGAACACGTCAGCCGTCCCGTCCTCGTTGCGGCGCAGGAAGGTCCCGTAGGCGGCTGGTGGCTGGGTCAGCTTGTCGACCTCCTCGCGCAAGGAGGCGATGTGCTCGCGCGCCTCGCGCAGGGTGTAGGTGAGCCGCTCGTTCTGCGAAAGAGCCTGCTGAAGCTGGCCCTTGGTTTCCAGCAGACGCTCCTCCAGGGTCCGTACTCTCTTAGGCGCCTCGGCCAACCGGCGGCGCAGGGTGGCGACTTCCTCCTCGAGCTCGTTCACCTGGCCTTCCAATGAACTGGCCTGGGCACGCACGTCTGATAGCTCTTGCTCCGCCCCTGCACGACGACTGCTCTCTCGCTCTGCCAATGCGACCACCTCCTGGCCCAGTGCCGAATCTTGCCGGGCCCGCTGTTGACGTTACCTCGGGCCGGTGCCAACCTGTGGGCCACTAGCGTGCTATGGCGCCAGGTGGACGGCCGCCTGCCAAGTCGAGAGGTGTCGTTGACACTCGTGGCGTTCTGCCGGTACCTTGGGACCTGGTGAGCGCGTGGTGCCCACCTGTCCCCACAACTGAAAGGCTGCCCCGAACCCATGAAGGTCTGGATAGACCAGGATCTCTGTACGGGTGACGGTCTCTGTGAGGAGATCGCGCCGGCTGTTTTCACCCTGCTGGACGACGGCCTGTCGTACGTGAAGGAGGGGGACAAGATCTTCAGCGACCCCGGAGGTCATGCCGGCCTGGCCCTGGTACCGGAAGACATGGAGGACGCCACCCGGGAGGCTGCTGAAGAGTGCCCCGGCGAGTGCATCTTCATCGAAGAGTAGGCCCCAACCCTCCTCCGCGGACGCTACTTCTCCCCGGCGCCGGGTGCCGCCCGCAGGAGCCCGGCGTGATCAGCCCGCTAGGCACCCCTGAGTAGAGACTCGCCCGGCGCGTGGTACGGCCAGGAGCGGGCGCAGTTCGGAAGTGCTCAACGCATACGCGGTAGTCGTGCTGTTGGGGGCGATGGCAAAGGCGATCCCCACCACGTCGCCATGCGCGTCCACCAGGGGCGCGCCCGAATCGCCCGGTGCCAAACTGGCTGCCAGGACATAGACGTCACGGCGGGTTTGGTGGGTGTCGTACAGATCCCAGCCCACGGCCGTCACCTCGTCAGCGATCACAGCCGGTTGTGCGGCCAGAGCCTGTTGGCCCCCCGGGTGGCCAAATACAGCACCGCTCCCGTGGACCGTCCCCGTGCCCACGGGCAGCGCTGGTTCGCCGAGCCCGGGCACGGACAGCAGCGCCAGGTCGACGTCGGGGTTGAAGAGCACCACGGTCGCGGGCTTGGATGTGCCGTTCGGCAGGAGCACGCTCGTGCTACCGGCCGGCTCGCCGGCCACCACATGGGCGTTGGTGACGATCAGGTTGGGGGCCACCGCCCATCCACTGCCCTCTTGTATGCGACCGCAGGCTAAGCCGTCCACCCTGACCGTCGAGGCCGATCGG
>JAKAWM010000178.1 GCA_021827285.1 Actinomycetes bacterium
GGTGACGCTGATGGCAGAGCTCGAGGTCCCGGCGGCCCCAAGGGAGGCGGGCGCACGGGAGGCGGGCCCACGGGAGGCCACACAGATCGTCTCGGGCCAGGCCCGGATCGCCCACTGGCCGGGGAGGCTGCGCCGGGTTTGGCTGGACCCGGCTGCACCCCCGGCGCCCCCCGAGGTAGCGCGGGCCATATCCGGGGCCGACCAGGTGGTCATCGGCCCGGGGTCCCTTTTCACCAGCATCCTGGCCACTTGCGCGGTCCCGGACATCAAGGCTGCTCTGGCCGGACGTAGGGGAGGGCGGGTGTACGTCTGCAACCTCCGACCCCAGGATGCCGAAACCCTGGGCTTTGACGCCGACGCCCACCTGGCCGCTTTGGCTGCCCACGGCGTCGTGGTGGACACGGTGGTCTGTGACCCGGCCACGGCCGTTGGGGCGCCCCGCCAGCCTGCCCTTGGCGTCGCCGCGCCGCTGCCCCCCGGGGCGGCCGGGCCGCTGCCCCCCGGGGCGGTCCCGAAAGCGCCGTCGCTGGTCAGTGCTGCCTTGGCCAAGCCCAACGGCCATTCGCACGACCCCGAGCGCTTGGCCGCGGTCCTTTCGGCCCTGGTCGGGGCCTAGATCTACCGGCGAAGGCAGTAGTCAGGCACCCGGGGTCAGGCGCCGATGGTGCCGTCCAGGTGCTCGCGGAGGACGTCGAGGTGCCCGGCGTGGCGGGCAGTTTCTTCCAACATGTGCAGGAGCACGAAGCGGAGGTTGAAAGGCGGGCGTGAGGTGTCGGCGGCCAAGTCGTCCAGGTCGTGCTCCGCCGTCACTGCTCGGGACCTTTCGCAGGCGGCTTGGTATTGCGCGATCAAGTCGTTCAGAGGCTCCGAGGTAGCGCTATGGAACTCCCAGTCTGGGTCGGCGTCCCAGTCGATCCCCACCCAGGGCTCGGGCGTGGGCCGCCCGGCAAAGCGCTCGGTGAACCAGCTGTCTTCCACTAGGGCCAAGTGCTTGACGATCCCGGCGATCGAGCTGGCCGAAGAAAACGGGACCGCGGACGCGCAAGCGGGGCTCGTGCCCTTAACCTTGCGCAGGACGGTGTCGCGGGACCAGTCCAGCATGGCCGCCAACATCTCGCCCTCACCCTCGGTACGCTGAGCGGCAATGGCCGGGCCGGCGTCTGCGGTTCGGGGGGGTGCGGGGTCGCCCCGCTCGGCCGGGGAGCGCTCGACACAGAACTCGTTTCCCTCGGGGTCGGCCATGACCACCCAACCCGGCCCATCGGGTTGCCGGCGGTCGTCGATCACCCGGGCGCCGAGCTCCTGGAGCCGAGCTACGGCCGCTTCCCTTCCGTCGTGTGGTTGGAGGTCGAGGTGGAGGCGGTTCTTCACGGCTTTGGGCTCAGGTACGGACATGAACAACAACCTGGGATGGTGGGCCTGGGGGTCGATGATCAGGGCCTCGGGGTCCTCAGGTGCGTTCGGGTACCGCGGGTCCTCCACAAAGCCCAGGGCGGCGGCCCAGAACTGGGCTTGGGTGTAGGGGTTGCGGGCGTCGACCGTAATGCTGCGGATGCGGGGCAGGGAAAGTGGCATGCTGCGGACCTTACCGCCACCCCCGCGAACCAGGCTGCCCAACTGCTCTCCTTCCCGCTAGCTGGTCAACATCTCCCGGGGTAAGCCGGTATGGTGGAGGCGCCATGGCCTTGCCCCGAGTGGTCGCGGTGGCCCCCGGGTCGCCCGCAGACCGGGCTGGCGTCCTTCCCGGCGATGAGCTGGTTGCTATGGACGGCCAGCCGCCCCGAGACATAATCGAGTACCAGCTGCTGGCCGACCAGGACGGCTTCAAGCTCGAAGTGAGCCGCGGCGGCATCGAGCTGTCGCTCGAGCTGCGCCGGGAGGGTGGCGAACCCCTGGGCATGGAAGTGGACGCCGCCCTTTTCGACCAGGTGCGCACCTGCGACAACCATTGCGAGTTTTGCTTTATCCACCAGCTGCCCAAAGGGATGCGTAAGAGCCTGTACGTGCGCGACGACGATTACCGGCTGTCATTCCTGTACGGAAACTTCACCACGCTCACCCGCTTCACCGAGGCCGACATGGAACGCGTCCTGTCCGAGGGCCTCTCGCCTCTCTTCGTTTCCATCCACGCCACCGATCCCGAAGTCCGCGCCCGGATCCTGCGCAACCGCCGGGGGGCCATGAGCCTTCGCTGGCTGCGGGCGCTCCTGGACGGAGGGGTCGAGGTGCATGGCCAGGTGGTTGTCTGCCCGGGCGTGAACGACGGCGAGGTCTTGGAGGGCACGCTGTTGGGGGTGCTGGACGAGTACCCCGAACTGGCCAGCCTGGCCTGCGTGCCGCTGGGCGTGAGCCGGTTCAACAAAGAGGTGTCGATGCGGGCGCATACCGCCGCCGAGGCCGCGGCCGTGCTGGACCTGGTGGAAGAGTGGCAGGGCATCTACCTGTCCACCCTGGGCCGCCGCCTGGCCTATGCGGCTGACGAGTACTACCTGCTCACCGGTCGCGACTTCCCGCCTCTTGACACCTACGGCGCGGTCGCCCAGCACGATAACGGCATCGGCATGGCCCGGGCCTTTGAAGCCGGGTTCTTGGGGTTGGGGCACGAGGAGGGGAAAGGGCAGGGCCCGAGTGGATTTTTTCGTTCGCTCGAAGGAGCTCCGGCGCTCGGTTACCGAGCTTCACGCGTTCCATGCGGGTTCACGTCCCGGCGCGAAGAACGCGGCGCCGTGACGGTTTTGACCGGCGAGTACGGAGCTCGGGTGCTCGGGCCTCTCGTCGCCCGCGCCCGGGGCGACGCGAGAGTGCAGGCTGTGCGCAACGAGTTCTTCGGGGGCAACATCGCCGTGGCTGGCCTAATGACGGGGGCAGACGTGGCAGCTGCCTTGGCGGAGCTTCCCGAGGGCCGGCGGTACCTGTTGCCGGACAGTTGCTTGTCTGGCGGCAGGTTCTTGGACGGCTTGGCGGTAACGGATCTGCCCCGCCCGGTAGAAGTCGTGCCGGCCGACGGCGCGTCGTTACGCCGTGCCCTGGCCGGCCGGGGAGCGCTGTGAGCCTGCCCTCGGTGGCGGTCGCGGGCCTGCCCGCGGTGGCGGTCGTGGGCCGGCCCAACGTGGGCAAGTCCACGCTGGTCAACCGGATAGTGGGTCGCCGGGAGGCCATAGTCGAGGAGCGCCCGGGCGTCACCCGTGACCGCAAGCCCTTACTGGCTGACTGGGCGGGCCGCAGCTTTACCATCGTGGACACTGGTGGCTGGCAGCCCGGCGGCCAGCAGCTGGACCGGCTAGTCTCGGCCCAGGCCCGCCGGGCGGTTGAGGAGGCCGACGCCGTCATCTTCGTGGTGGACGTGACGGTGGGGCCTACTGAAGAGGACACCGAGGTGGCGCGGTTGCTCTTGCGTTCGGGCCGACCCGTGCTCCTCGTGGTCAACAAGGTGGACGGCGAGACGAGGGAACCCGACGCCTGGGAGTTTGCCCGGCTGGGGTTCGCCGAGCCTTGGCCGGTTTCCGCCCTCCACGGTCGGGGCACGGGCGACCTCTTGGACGCGCTCGTCCGCCTCCTGCCCCCGGAGCCGGCCCCGGTGGCGACGGTGGAAGAGCCAGGGGCCCAGCCAGCCCTGTCGGTCGTCATCGCGGGCCGGCCCAACGTGGGGAAGTCCACCCTCTTCAACCGGCTTATCGGCGACGAGCGCTCAGTTGTCCACGACCTGCCAGGCACCACCCGAGACAGCATCGACACCCTGGTCGAAACCCCGGACGGACCGGTCCGCTTCATCGACACCGCGGGTATGCGCCGGCGCACCAAGGAGGCCCAGGGGGCCGAGTACTACTCGATGGTGAGGGCGTTGCAGGCGATCGACCGCGCCTCGCTCGCCCTGCTCGTGCTCGACGCGTCCGAGGGAGTGGCTCGCCAGGACCAGCGACTGGCCGAAAGGCTGGATGCTGCGGGCAACCCGGTCGTGGTCGTGATGAACAAGTGGGACCTGCTCGACGTGGAGGGCCGGGCCAAGGTGCGGGCCCAGGTGGCGGACATGCTGGGCTTTTTGTCCTACGCACCCGCGCTGGCCGTGAGCGCGATGAGCGGCCATGGAGTGGGAAAGCTGTACCCAGCCCTGGCAGCGGCCTCCGAAGCTTATAAGCGGCGGGTACCGACGGCCTCGCTCAACCGGGTGCTGGCCTCGGCGCAGTCGTCCCAACCGGCACCGCGAGGTGCCCGGGTGCTGTACGCCACCCAGGGCGCCACGGACCCGCCCACCTTCACCCTGTTCGTGTCCAAGGAGTTGCCGGCCAGTTACCTGCGCTACCTGGAACGTTCTATCCGGGAGCAGTTCGGTTTCGGGCCCACGCCGCTCAAGCTGCGGGTGCGCCGGCGGGCCAGCTGAAGCGGCCCCGCTTGGAGCGGCCCCGCTTGAAGCGGCCCTGCTTGAAGCGGCCCTGCTTGAAGCGGCCCTGCTCAGCCGGCCAGGACTACCCCGAGGACCAGGGCGGAGACCGAGGTCAGGGCGCTGACGCCGCCCCATACAGCCAGGCCGGCCGGCCGGTGGGCGCGGCTGTGCAGCCAGGCGGATAGGCCGGCCAGGGCCACGACACCGATCTTTACCCCGAGCAGGGTACGCCAGAGGAGGGACTGGGTACTGGGGTGAGCAGCTTGTATGTTCCAAAGGCCCGTGAGCACCAGCACGGCGTAGGCCGGCCAGGACAGCCGTGCGAAGGCTCTGGCCAGGGCTTTGGGTGCACCGGGGCCCAGCTGGCGGGCCGTACCTACCAGGCCCGCCAGGGTGAACTGCCCGCCCACCCAGACGGCGGCCGCCAGGACGTGCAGGGAGAGCCTTAGCGCGTCAACGGCAGGAGCGGTTGAACCCACGGGGCCCGATATTAGAGTTCCTCCAGCGTTCACCCAAACGGACAAGAGTGATCGGCGAAGCCCCGCTTTTGTCCGTTTCAGTCACGGATCCGTCACCGAACCCTCCAAGAGTGCCATTCGGGGCCTCACTCTTGGAGATTCCAGTTACTGTGCCGCTGGCCTGTGCCGCTGGCCTGTGCCGCTGGTTCGTGCCGCTGGCGGTGGTGGGCCTACAGCTCGGGCTAAAGCTAAACGCGCCGGACGGCCAGGATGGCGATGTCGTCGGCAAGCGGCGAGGAAAAATCCCGCGCCGCCTCGATGAGGGTCTTACAAATGAGGCTGGCGTCCTGGCCTGGGTCGCGCCGGACGATGTTGCCGATCCTCTCCTCGCCGAAGACCTGCCCGCCGGATCGGGCTTCGCTGAGCCCATCTGTGTAGAGGACGACCAGGTCGCCTGTTTGTAGAGGGAGGTCGCGCGAGAAATAGGCCGCATTGGGGTCCATGGCTAGGAGCGGACCGGTAGAGCGGAGGGGTGTCATGTCACCTTGCTGCCACGCCCAGGCCGGGGGATGGCCGGCGGAGGCATGGCGAATGGTGCCCGCTTCGGTGTCGAAAAGGACGATGCAAACTGATACCAGGTCCTCGGGCCGGCCCATGGTGCTGAGCGTCTTGTTGAGCTCTTCCAGGGCCTGGGCTGGGTCGCGGAACTGGCGCAGGAACGTTCGTAGCAAGTATTTGACCTGGAATGCTGTAATAGACGGTTCGATCCCATGGCCAGCGACGTCGCCTATAAGCGCAGCCAGGCGGGATGGGCCAGTTGGGAACACGTCGTAGAAGTCACCTGCCATCATGCCGGTGCCCGCCTCATAGACGCGCCCTATCTCGAAGCCCTCGTATGCGGGCAGGGCCTCCGGCGCCAGGCGAGCGGCCCACCTGCGGGGTGCCAGGTGCTCCTGCGCCAGCACCTCCTCAGCCCGCCTCTCCAGGCGGGAACGCTGTTCGGCCAGCCGAGCCTCGGCCAAAAAGCGGGGGGCATAGCGCAACGATGCGACGGCGGGCACGCTCACCGCCAGTAGCAGGGCCTCGAACCACTCGGACCTGGAGAAGGCGGCCAGGATCATACCGCCCGACAGCACGGCGTAAAGAACGGTGGCGTGTAGGTCCTTGTTGAAGGCGCTGCGGGCCAGCTCGGCGGCCTCGGTGCCCGTACCCGAGGTGAGCGTTTCTGTCTCTATCCGGCGTGCCGCCCGGGCCAACCGGCCGGCCGCCCGGCCCCACACGGCTGCCGCTACGGCGCACACGACCCCCGCAGCCGCCAGCCAGGGCTGCGGGAGCACCTTGTCCCAGCTGTCCGTCGAGCCCGCGGCCAGCATCGCTCCGAGGCTCGCCACGAAGTGCGCAACACCGCCGGGCATAGAGCTGACCCTAGCGCCGCTGGCTGGTTGAGCCTAGAGGTACGTGTTGTGTGCGTGCTCAGCGGCGTAGG
>JAKAWM010000179.1 GCA_021827285.1 Actinomycetes bacterium
AGACTATGGCAACACCCTCCTCTGGGTCCTGCCCCTGTTGATCCCGGTCCTCGTGGTCAACCAGGAGATGGTCGTGCGTCTGGGCGCGGTCACCGGGGTGGGCCACGCCCGGCTCATCAAGGAGCGGTTTGGCCGGTTCTGGGGCTGGTTCTCCATCGGGGACCTGATGGTTCTGGACTTCCTCACCATCGTGACTGAGTTCATCGGCATTGACTTGGCTCTGGGCTATTTCGGCGTGAGCCGGTACCTATCGGTACCGCTGGCCGCTCTGAGCCTGGTGGCCATCACCGCCAGTGGGAGTTTCCGGCGCTGGGAGCGTTTCATGCTCGTGTTCGTGGTGGCCAACTTCTTGGTCGTGCCGCTGGCAGTGCTCAGCCGCCCTCACGCCGGGCCCTTCCTGAGCGGGTTCGTGCCCGGGGTAAGTGGTGGGCTCAACTCGACCTCGGCGTTGCTCATCATCTCGATCGTGGGGACGACCGTTGCCCCCTGGCAGCTTTTCTTCCAGCAATCGAACATCGTCGACAAGCGGATTACCCCGCGCTATATCAACTACGAGCGGGCGGACACGGTGCTGGGCAGCATCGTCACCGTCGTCGGCGCGACCGCGATGGTAGTGACGTGCGCGTTTGCCTTTGGTCACACACGCTTTTTTGGCAATTTCACCGATGCCGGAGGGGTGGCCAGGGACCTTGGCCACCAACTCGGCCACGCCGCCGGCACCCTCTTCGCGCTCGTGCTGCTCAACGCATCGATCATCGGTGCTGCCGCCGTTACCCTCGGCACCTCGTACGCCGTGGGCGACTTTTTCGGTGCTCGCCACTCCCTTCACCGAAGCTGGCGCGAGGCGCCCGCCTTCTACGCCAGCTTCACCGGCCTTATGGTGCTGGCTGCCGCTATAGTCCTGATCCCGCATGCGCCCCTCGGCCTCATGACCGAAGCCGTGCAGGCACTGGCGGGTGTGCTCTTGCCCTCCGCGTCGGTGTTCCTGCTGATGCTGTGCAACGACCTCGAGGTTCTGGGGCCTTGGGTAAACCGGCCCTGGCTCAACGCGCTGGCGCTGTTCATAATCGGCATCCTGCTCATGATGTCGCTCGTGCTGGTGACCACAACGGCCTTCCCGGCGTTGGACGTGACCCTCCTCGGCGTCATCCTGACCGGCGTCCTGCTGGCCGTCCTGGTAGCCACTGGAGCCGTCTACCTGCTCAGCCCGAAACGTCGGGCACGCCTCGAAGCCCGTCCGGAACGCCTACCCCGCCGGGAGACCTGGCGCATGCCGCCGCTGGCCCTGCTCGGTCGCCCACCGTGGTCGCGGGGTCGGGTGCTGGCCATGTGGTCCCTCCGCGCCTACCTGGTCGTGGCGGTCGTCTTGCTTATTGTTGACGCAGTGAAACTAGGCAAAGCCTGAACCGCAGGCCTTATGCTCAAGACGGTGCTCCCGGCCACGCCTCGCGCTCGCCCGCCCTTGGGCCCGAGCCCGGGCGAGCCCAACCAAGCCCGGGTGCTGACGGTCCCCAACGTCCTTACCGCACTGCGCCTGGCCTGCCTGCCGGCCTTTGTAGCTCTGGTGGCCGAGCCACGCGGTGCCGGTAGCCTGGCGGCCGCCTTCCTGCTCGGTGGCCTGGGTGCTACCGACGGTGCGGACGGGTACATAGCCCGGCACTTTGGCCAGGTAAGCAAAGTTGGGCAAGTGGCTGACCCCTTGGTGGACCGCGCCCTGGTGCTGACCGCGGCAATATCAGCGGTAGCCGTAGGAGCTGCCCCGGCGTGGTTGGTGGTGCTGGCCCTCTGCCGGGAGGCATTGGTCATTGCCGCGGCTGGCGCGCTCGCCCTTCTCGGGGCAAGGCGCTTGGAGGTGAGTTGGGCGGGTAAGGCGGGGGCCTTCGGGATGATGGTGGCCTTTCCCTTGTTCTTTATGGGCCATGCCGCCTTTCGCTGGCACGAAGCCGCGCTCTGGGTCGGCTGGGCGGCGGCAGCCTGGGGCCTGGCTCTCGGTTGGTACGCCTTCTTTTCGTACTTCCCCCAGGGCGTTGCCGCCCTGAGAGAACGGCGCCAGGGGCGAAGTTGAAGGCCGTCATAATGGCGGGGGGCGAAGGCACTCGCTTGCGGCCCCTCACCTATAACCAGCCCAAGCCGATGATCCCTATGGGCAACAAAGCGCTCATGGAGCATGTCCTGGGCCTCCTTCGCCGCCATGGGCTCAAAGACATTGTTGTCACGGTGGCGTTCCAGGCCAACACACTCCGCGCCTACTTCGGCGACGGTTCCGAGTTCGGAGTTAACGTGGCGTACTCAGTCGAGGAATCGCCGCTCGGGACGGCCGGTTCCGTGCGCAAAGCCATGGACACGCTGGGAGAGACCTTCTTAGTCATATCAGGCGACGTTCTGACCGATATCGACCTGTCGGCAATAATTAAGTATCACAGGGATAAGGGTGCCCTGGCGACACTTGCCCTCAAATCAGTCCCTAACCCACTTGAGTTCGGCGTAGTCATGACACGAGAAGACGGTAGAATAGAACGATTTTTGGAGAAGCCGACTTGGGGCGAGGTTTTTTCTGACACCATCAACACCGGTATTTACGTATTCGAGCCTGAAATCTTTCACTTTGTACCGCCGGGGCCCGTGGACTTTTCCTCAGACGTCTTCCCCCGGGTGCTGGAGGACCACGAGGCCGCGCTTTACGGCTGCCAGGTGGCTGGTTACTGGGAAGACGTGGGGACGCTGGAAGCCTACATGCGTGCCCACCGCGACATCCTGGACGGGCGCGTGCGGGTCGAAGTCCCAGGGGTCTGCCTTGGCAAGGGGATCTGGCTGGGCGACGGCGCTGAAGTAAACCCCAAGGCGAGCATAAGGGGCCCGGCCATTATCGGGGACTATTGCCGTGTAGAAGCCGGCGCGACAGTGGGGGAGTACACGGTCCTCGGGCGCAACGTGAGGGTAGGCCAGGACGCCTATTTGGAGCGCGCCGTTGTGCATGACAACGCTTACCTTGGTCCGGGCGTCAGCCTGCGGGGTTGCGCGGTCGGCCGCAGCAGCGACCTCCGCCGGGGGGCACGGGTCGAAGAGGGGGCGGTCGTGGGCGATGAGTGCTTCATCGGGGAGCACGCCGTGGTCCGCCGGGGCGTCAAGGTGTACCCGTTCAAGACCGTAGAGCACGGAGCCGTCGTCAACTCGTCTATTGTTTGGGAGTCTCGCGGGGCGCGTACCCTCTTCGGGCGCTATGGGGTCGCCGGCCTGGCCAATGTCGACGTGTCTCCGGAATTGGCAGTGCGCCTGGCCATGGCTTACGGCACCACGATGCAAAAAGGGGCGCGGGTAATGGTCTCCCGTGACAGCAGCCGGGCAGCGCAGATGTTGAAAAGGGCGCTGGTCGCGGGTTTGAACGCCTCGGGGGCAAACGTTTCTGACCTCGATGTCACGACGATCCCAGTAACGCGCTTTGGGGTGCGTGGCAGCGCCTGCGCCGGGGGTCTCACGGTGCGCCTGCTGTGCGACGACCCCCAGTCTGTGCTGATCAGGTTGTTCGACGCCAAGGGCACCGATATCAATGAGGTCACCCAGCGCAAGGTAGAACGCATATTTTACCGGGAGGACTTTCGCCGCTGCCTGGGCGAGGAGGTGGGCGACGCGAGCCAGTCGAGCACAGTTGCCGAGGAGTACTCTCAAGCCCTGCTCGAGCGGGTGGACCCCCGGGCCATAAGCGAGGCGCGCTTCAAGGTCGTGCTTGATTACGCCCATGGAGCGGCCTCCTTGGTCATGCTTTACGTCTTGGGCAGGCTGGGCGCTGAGGTACTGTCCATCAACCCTTACGCCTCTCAGCGCCAGGCCGGGAGTTTTGACCGTTGGGAGCACGCCCGGGCTGTGGCCAGCTTGGTCAGGACCGCGGGCGCCCACTTCGGGGCCGTGCTAAGCCCCGATGGGGACAACCTGACGCTGGTCGATGACACCGGTCACGTCCTCACGGACGAACAAGCCTTGCTGGCCATCCTCACGCTCGTCCTCCACCAATCAGCTCCCGGGCCAAAGAGGTCGCGCACGGTGGCCCTACCGGTGCTCGCCCCCCGTGCCGCGGAACGGATCTGCGAGGAGGCGTCAGCCAACCTGGTCTGGACGAAGCTGTCCAGTGCCCATCTGATGCAAGTGGCGAGCCGGCCAGGTGTGGACTTCGCCGCCGGCCAGGAAGGCGGCTACATTTTCCCCGATTTTCTCCCCGCCTTTGATGCCGTGGCGGCCCTGGTGCACATCTTTGGCCTGTTGGCCGGCAGCGAGTCACCGATGTCTGCTGTTGTGGCCGGGCTTCCCCGGGTCTGCACTGCGCACGAAGGCATCGTTACCCCATGGGAAAAGAAGGGCCTGGTCATGCGCTCCGTGATGGACCTGGCCAAGGTGCGAACCGTGGTGCTGGTTGACGGCGTCAAGATCGTCGACGGGGACGGGTGGGTCCTCGTGGTCCCTGACCCGGAAGAGGCATTGACCCACGTCTGGGCAGACGGTGGGAGTGAGGAGCATGCCCAGGCCCTGGCGGCGGAGTGCGCCAGAGGCATCCGCAACGTCTTGCGGGCGTCCTGAGCCGACCGTGTTGCGGGCTTTCGGTGGAGGCTCGCGACCAGTAGGGTCGGAGGGCGTGAACGTTCCCGAGGATCTACGCTATACGTCCGACCACGAATGGGCGCGACTTGAAGGCGGCCTTGTTCGGGTCGGTATCACAGACTACGCCCAGGATGCGCTTGGCGACATCGTGTACGCGGATCTACCTGCGCCTGGGACCAAAGCCACGGCTGGCCAATCCCTAGCTGAGCTAGAATCGACCAAGTCTGTATCGGATGTCTACGCCCCGGTGGACGGCACGGTGGTAGAGGTGAACAGCGAACTGGCTGATGCTCCCCAGCGCGTCAACGACGACCCCTACGGGGATGGGTGGATCTGCGTCATAGAGCCGACCTCTCCCGAGACCTGGCAGTCCCTTCTGGGCGCTGAGGCCTACCGGGGCCTCATAGAGGCTTGACGAGTTGTACTGCAACCGTTGTGGCCACCGCAACCCTCCTGGAGCGAACTTCTGTTCGTCGTGCGGCTCTCCCCTTGAGCACGGCGCGGCCGACGAACCCACAACCAAAGCAGTGCTGCTGCCCGGCGAGCTGGAGAGCTTTGAAGTGGAGCACGGGCACGAGGCCGCCCTCGCGGGCATCCCGGACGGGGGAGCTGTGCTGGTAGTGACGCGGGGGCCAAACGCGGGATCACGTTACGCCCTGGCACCCGGCGATGAAGCGGTGACGACGATCGGGCGCCACCCTGATAGCGACATCTTCCTCGACGACATAACGGTCTCGCGCCGCCATGCTGAAGTTCGCCGCCAGCAAGATGCCTATTGGGCTTATGACGTGGGCTCGCTGAACGGCACCTACCTCAACCGCGAGCGCATTGAGAAGGCTGTTTTGAGCAGCGGCGACGAGCTGCAGGTGGGCAGGTTCCGGCTCGTTTTCTTGGCCTCTGCAGGTATGGCAGGCTGAGGCCGAGAATGAGGGTGGGGGAGATGGCTGATCGTTCCCATCTTTCGATCGGGGAAGTCCTGTCCTTGCTGAGAGACGAGTTCCCTGATGTCACCATCTCCAAGATCCGCTTCCTCGAGAGCCAAGGCTTGGTGGATCCGGAGAGGACGCCTTCGGGCTACCGAAAGTTCTACGAGGACGACATCGAACGCCTGCGTTGGGTGCTACGCCAGCAGCGCGACTCCTTCCTCCCCCTGAAGGTGATAAAGGGTCGTTTGGACCACGGCGAAGAGGCCGACGATGTGGCTGCTCCCGAACCCAACCTAGGCGCGGCCCATCGTGGGGGCGGCCATGGCGGGGAGGAGAGGGAGGCGGTTTTCGGGCGCAACGGCCGTGCCCCAGTACTCGAAGCTGGCCCGGGTGTGCGGGAGGATGCGCCTTCGGCGGCCGGCCAGCTCTTTGACGTCGGGCCTCAGTACGGCGCCTCCCACCCTCCCAGTAGCTACACCAGGCGGGCGAGGACCTCCCGGCCAGCCAAAACGCCTACGTCCCCGGAGGGTGACCCGGCCCACAGCGAGGCGAGTGTGAAGCCGCCGGAGAAGCCTACCGGCGCTGAGCTGATGGCTCGTACGGGGATGGGCGCGGCTCCACTGGAGCGGGCCGCCACCGCCCAGAAGTCGACCTTTGGGGTGGCCAAGTCGGTCAGGCCGCTAGCTGGTGTGGCTAAGAAAGCTACGACCCGGGCCGGTGCCACCCCCCGTCCGGTTGGGGCTGATTTCACTGGGGACGAGCTGACGGGCGAAGAGCTGGCCAAGGCCGCAGCAATTGACGGCGACGCC
>JAKAWM010000180.1 GCA_021827285.1 Actinomycetes bacterium
TTGTCCCAACCCCCAAGCCGGCTCCGCTAGCTGGCAAGGCTCCGCTAGCTGGCAAGGCTCCGCTAGCTGGCAAGGCTCCGCTAGCTGGCAACGGCTCCGCTGTTGGACTTGTCCCGAGCGGCTCCGTTGGCCCCGCCCGCTCCATCGCCGGCGACGTCCACTTCGCCTATCTCCTCTGCGGGCCCGCCAAGACGAGCGGCCGGCTTGCCCGCATGGCCGTCCTCGCCCAGTTCGATGTGCCCTCCGTCGAAGCCAACAGTGGCGACAGCACCGTTGTCCCGGCCCAGTCCCGCCTGCAGAGCCTTGGAAATCGAGGCGGCAATGCCGGGCCCGTCCAGCCCCAGATGGGCCAAGATGCGCTCCGGCTTGGCGTGGGGTATGTAGGCGATGGGTACGCCCAGGTTGAGCACCGGCGGGCTCTTGCGGCTCTGCTGAAGGTCGGCGATGGCGTCGGCGATGAAGTTGCCGGCACCCCCGTTGCGGATCCCGTCTTCGACGGTCACCACGAGGCCGTGCCGCCCGGCGTCGGCGATCATGGTGGGGTCCAAGGGCCGGATCACGCGTACGTCCCACACGGTGGCGTCAATTCCTCGGTCTGCCAGCAGCACAGCCGCCTCCTCGGCCGCTTCCAGCAGCTTGCCGACGGCCAGGACGCAGACCGAACCATCACCCAGACGGGCCAGACGGGCAGACAGGCCCGAACCAACCTGGTCAGGACCGACCTGGCGCGCCGCCGTCTTGGGGTAGCGCACCACCGCTGGCCCGGAGAGCCCGATGGCCGTCTCAAGCATGATCTTCAATTCCTGGGCCGACGAAGGGGCGAAGATGGTCATGCCCGGGATTTTCAGGCACAGCGCCATGTCCAAGATCCCGTGGTGGCTGGGCCCGTCGTCCCCGGTGATGCCCGCCCGGTCGAGGGCGAAGGTCACTGGCAGGCCGTGCAGTCCCACATCCAGGTTGAGCTGGTCGAAGGCGCGGGACAAGAAGGTCGAGTACACGGCTACTACCGGCATCAGGCCGCCCATGGCCATGCCCGCGGCAGCTGTGACCGCATGCTGCTCGGCAATCCCCACGTCGAAAAATCGGTCCGGCCAGCGCTCCTGGAACGGTATTAGCCCTGTCGGGCCCGGCATGGCCGCCGTAATAGCGACGACGTCGTTACGCTGGCTGCCGATCGCGAGCATGGCCTCGCTGAAAGCCAGGGTGTAGCCCTTTAGAGCCCGGGCGGACTCGGTCGGCCCGGTGAGCGGGTCGAAGGCACCCGCGTCGTGAAGCCGCTTTTCCTCGTCCTCCTCGGCCGGCTTGTAACCCCGGCCTTTTTGAGTGAGCACGTGGACGACGATGGGCCCGTTGAAGGCCGCGGCCTGGCCGAAGGCACGCTCCATGTCGGCGATGTCGTGACCATCCAGGGGCCCGACGTAGCGCACACCCAGGGCCTCAAAGAATGCGGGAGGTTCGATGACTTCGCGGATGGCCGAATAAAACCCCTGCAAGCTTGAATAGGCTAGGTTGCCCACTTTTGGCAGGTCCTTCAAGGCTCCCTCTACTCGGCGCCGGGCAGAACTGACCGCCGGGTTGAGCCGGAGCTTGGTCAGGCTCTCCGAAAGGTGGGAGATGGTGGGGGCATAGCTGCGGCCGTTGTCGTTGAGCACGACGACCACGCGCGACTCGCTGTGGCCCAGGTTGTTGAGGCCCTCGTAGGCCATCCCGCCGGTAAGGGCGCCATCGCCCACCACTGCCACGATCCGCCGGTCCGGGTTGCTGCTCCGTTTGACGGCCGCGGCCAGCCCGTGGGCGTAGCAAAGGGCGGTTGAGGCGTGGCTGTTCTCGACCCAGTCGTGCACCGACTCGGCCTGGGAGGGGTAGCCGGACAAGCCGCCTGATTGGCGCAGGGTGCTGAACATCTCCCGCCGCCCAGTAACGATCTTGTGCACGTAGGCCTGGTGGCCTGTGTCCCAGATTATGAAGTCGCGAGGTGAGTCGAAGACCCGGTGGAGGGCCAGCGTGAGCTCGACCGCCCCCAGGTTGGAGCCCAAATGACCGGTCTGGGCCGACGAAACGGCGTGGACTATGAAGTCGCGTATCTCGGCGGCTAACTGGTTGAGCTGCTGGTAGTTGAGCTGTCTTAGGTCGCTCGGGCCGTCGATCGTCTCAAGGAGCACCCACCAAAGGTACCTCCATCCCCGCCCTGGGCGGGAACGGCTCGATAAGCAGGTAGCCTTGTGCGCCATGACGCACACGGCTGGCACCCTGATCGACGAGGCTGTGGTCGCCCGGACCTTGGGCCGCGCACTGGCCACCGGGGGCGAGTTCGCTGAGGTCTTCGCCGAGGACCGCCGGGGCTCGCTCATGACCTTCGACGACGGTCGGGTGGAGGATCTCTCTTCCGGCCGGGAGCGGGGTGCAGGTATCCGAGTCGTGGTGGGCAACACGACGGGCTTTGCCCACACGGCTGATCTCACCGAGGAGGGCCTCTTGGCCGCGGCCGAGGCGGCCTCAGGCGCTGCCCGCGGCGGTGGTGGCGGGGTGAGGGAGATTGCCCTTTCCCGAGCGGCCACGGCCAGCCCATCGCCGGTCGAGGTGTTCCCCGCAGGGGTGGAAAAGGAACGCAAGGTAGAGCTCCTGCGCCGAGCTGACCAGGCCGCCCGCGACAGTGGCGGGGCCATCCGGCAGGTGAGCGTCCATTACCGGGACAGCCGCCGCCAGGTGCTGGTGGCCAACTCAGAGGGCGTCTTGGCCACCGACGACCAGGTCAGGGTGCGCTTCGGACTGTCGGCGGTAGCTGGTGGCGACACCGGGATGCAGACCGGTGGCGAGGCCGTGGGGGCCACCATGGGGTTCGAGTTGTTTGATGAGCACAATGTCGAGGGGCTGGCCCGTTCGGCTGCCCAACGTGCCCTCCTCAAGCTCAAGGCCAGGCCGGCGCCTTCGGGGCAGGTGCCCGTGGTGATCAAGGCGGGGAGTGGTGGGGTGCTTTTTCACGAAGCATGCGGGCACGGGCTCGAGGCCGACCACATCGCCAAGCAGGTTTCGGTTTTTGCCGGACGCGTCGGCGAGCAAGTGGCCAGCCCGTTGGTGACCCTGGTGGACGACGGGACCATGAGTCACGAGTGGGGTGCAATGGCTATCGACGATGAGGGCCACCCCACCCAGCGCAACGTGTTGATCGAGCGAGGCGTGTTGACCGACTACATGTGGGACTGGCTCCGCGCCCGCAAGGATGGACGGCCCGTCTCCACCAACGGCCGGCGAGAAAGTTACCAGCACCTGCCCATGGTGCGTATGACGAACACTTTCCTCATGAACGGCGACGAAGACCCGGAAGAAATAATCCGCCAGACCTCCTATGGCGTCTACGTGGCCCAACTCGGTGGAGGTCAGGTAAATACCACGACTGGCGATTTCGTTTTCGGCATGACCGAGGCTTACTTGATCGAGGACGGGAAGGTCACGGAGCCGATAAGGGATGCCAACTTGATCGGCAACGGCCCCGAAGTGCTGCGCAATATAGACGTGATCGGCAACGATTTCGCCATGGGTTGGCCCGGGACCTGTGGTAAGCAGGGCCAAGGTGTGCCGGTCGGTATGGGCCAGCCCACTTTGCGGGTGCGAGCACTGACTATCGGGGGCACGGCGCGTTGAAGCCTTCAGCGGGTGAGTTGGCGGCGCTGGCTGAAAAAGTAGCCGGTTGGGCGCGCGACGGCGAAGCGGTAGAGGCTTACCTCTCCCGGGAGACCGACACCGAGGTGCGTGTTTTCGAGGGCGAGGTCGAGTCCCTGTCCTCGGCCACATCTGCCGGAGCCGGCATCAGGGTGGTGGCTGGTAACCGCCAGGGCTTTGCCTACGCGGGGTCTTTGGACCTCGATGTGCTCGGCGAGACCTTGGGCGAGGCGCGCGATAACGCGTCCTTTTCCAGCCCGGAAGGCTGGGTGGGGCTGCCTGTGCCTGACGGGGTGCAGGTGGTGGCGCTCGACCTCTGGCGTGACGAGATGGCGGTTTATCCAACCGCCAGCAAGGTGAGTGCTGCCCTCGAACTGGAAAAGGCCGTGCGGGCTGCCAACGCCCGCATAAGGCAGGTGGAGTCGGCCATCTGGGGAGACTCGTCGAGTGAAATGGCCTTGGCTAGTTCCCTCGGGCTATCGGCCGCCGACCGGTCTACCGTCTGCTATTTGTCCGCGGTCGCCGTGGCCGGCGAAGGCGGGGGCAGCCAGATTGCCCACGGTTATACGGTCGGTCGGGCGCCGTCCGAACTGGACCCGGGCAAGGCGGCTGCGGATGCCGCGTCCCGGGCTGTTCGGATGCTCGGTGCCACCAAGCCCCGTTCGGGCCACCTGGCCGTCATCCTAGAACCACGGGTGAGCGCCCAGCTCCTTTCCTTGCTTGGCAATATCCTGAGCGGGGAAATGGTCCTGAAGGGGATTTCCCTTTTCACCGGCCACCTCGGTGAGGCTGTCGCCGCCCCGGCCTTTACCCTCGCGGATGACCCCACCCAATCGGAAGCCTGGGGCGCGGCCGCTTTTGACGCCGAAGGTCTCGCCTGCCGGCGCAACGTGATGATCGAGGATGGTGTGCTGCGCTGTTTTCTCTACGACAGCACTTCGGCCCGCCGCGCCGGTACCACTTCCACGGCTAACGCCATCCGGGCCGGCTACAAAAGCGCTCCTGGGGTCGGTGCCGGTGCCATTTGCCTTACGCCCGGCAACTTGAGCCAGGAAGAGGTGCTTGCCCAAATCGGCGACGGGCTGCTCGTTCAGTCCGTCACCGGCGTCCATTCGGGTGTGAACCCCGTCAGTGGCGATTTTTCCGTGGGTGCTGAAGGGCTTATGGTACGAGACGGCCAATTAGCTGAGCCCGTCAAGGAAATGACCATCGCTTCTACCATCCAGCGCATGCTCCAGGGCGTGGTCGCCATCGGTGGTGACCTGGAGTGGCTCCCGTCGCCCGCGGCGGGTTTGACGGTGGCCATCTCCGAGATGTCGATGAGCGGGGTGTGACGGTGGCGGCTGGCTCGTTGCGCCACTTTGTAAGCGGCAGGCCGCTGGCCGGTCCCTTCCCTGAGGGTTCGGAGAGGGCGGTGCTCGCCCTGGGGTGCTTCTGGGGCGCCGAGCGCGCCTTCTGGCAGGTGCCGGGCGTGTGGGTTACCGCGGTGGGTTACTCGGGGGGTTCAGTGCCCAACCCCAGCTACGAGCGGGTCTGTACTGGCCTCACTGGACATGCCGAGTCTGTCCTGGTGGTCTTCGAGCCGGATCGAGTGAGTTACGAGGCCGTCCTCAAGGTCTTTTGGGAGGGCCACGACCCCACCCAGGGCATGCGCCAGGGCAACGACGTGGGCACGCAGTACCGATCGGTCATCTTCACGTCCTCAGGTGCCCAGCTAGAGGCGGCCGAGCGGTCGAAGGCTTCCTACCAGGAAGTGCTGAGACTGGCCGGCTACGGCCCTGTCACCACCGAGATCGTCCCAGCCAGGCCCTTCTACTACGCCGAGGATTACCACCAGCAGTACCTGGCCAAGAACCCCAATGGTTACTGCGGGCATGGAGGGACGGGCATTGCCTGTCCCATCGGTACGGGCATCATTGTGCCGTCCGAGCCCGCCGGACAGGCATAGCCGGCCGCCCCAGGCCACGCTCGCCGGCTAGGGCGCCAGGTAGGGCCGCGCGTGCTTCAGGGACTCGTCCCCCGGGCGAGCCGGGCCTTCGAGGGCGAGCAACAGCGTACGCAGGTCGTTGTTGAGCCGCTCTTGGGTGGGCCGGTCGATGCCGCCAAGCACGGCCAGTTCGGCCTGGGTTTTGCTGGCCAGTAACTCGTCCGCCCGGGCCAAACCCGCGGGGGTCAATGTGACGAGGACGTGCCTGCGGTCGGCGGCATCAACATCGCGTCGCACCCAACCGCGCTCTTCGAGGCGGGCGACGCGGTTCGTGATCGCGCCAGATGTTACCTGGATCTCTTTCAGCAGTTCACCGGCGCTACGACAGCCGTCCGCGGCACGGCGGAGGGCTAAAAGAACTTCGGCCTCCCAGACCTCGATGTCGCTTTCGCCGAGCTGCTGGCGCAACGACCGTTCGATGTGGTGAGCAGCCCGTCTAAGCCTTATGGCCAGGGCCTTGACGAGGAGGTCAACGTCGGAATTCTCCTGGGACCAGAAGTCCATGACGACATCCACCTGGTCCCTCACGGGCCCCTCGCCAACTTCGGTCAAGGTCACGGAGCCCACCTCAATCAGGGTACCTCAGGAATACCCGCTGACCTGAGAATGTTGTAAATCTTGACATTGAACGGTTGAAGGTTGAAAGGAAATGCCCCGATGAGCTATGCAACCATCA
>JAKAWM010000181.1 GCA_021827285.1 Actinomycetes bacterium
GATGATCGGCCGCACCCCCGCTCACATTCACGCCGTGCGCCCTCTCCGCGACGGGGTCATCGCCAACTTCGAGATCTGCGAAAAGATGCTCGCCTACTTCATCCGCCGGGTGCACCCAGGCCGGTTTTCCAAGCCGGACATGGTCATCTGCGTGCCGTCAGGGGTGACGGGGGTGGAGAAGCGGGCGGTCATGGACGCGGCCGAGGCGGCAGGCGCGCGCCAGGCCTGGATCATCGAAGAGCCCATGGCCGCTGCCATCGGTGCCGGTCTGCCCGTGCACGAGCCGACCGGCAACATGGTGGTCGACATCGGGGGAGGGACTACAGAAGTGGCGGTCATCTCGATGGGCGGCATCGTCACCAGCCAGTCGGTGCGCATAGCCGGAGACGAGTTGGACGAGTCGATAATCCAGTTCATCAAAAAGGAGTACAGCCTGGCCCTGGGTGAGCGCACGGCTGAGGAAATAAAGATCGCGCTCGGCTCCGCTTGCCCTCTACAAGAAGAAGTGAGCGCAGAGATCCGGGGCCGTGATCTTATAAGCGGGCTTCCCAAGACCATCGTGACCACGACCGAGGAGATCCGCGAGGCGATTGAAGAGCCGGTCTCGGCGATCGTCGATGCCGTCAAGGTGACCCTGGACAAGACACCCCCCGAACTGGCCGCCGACATTATGGAGCAGGGGATCATCCTGACCGGCGGGGGAGCGTTGCTTCATGGCCTGGACGCCAGGCTGGCGGCGGAGACCGGTATGCCAATCGTTATCGCGGACAACCCGTTGCAATCTGTGGCCTTCGGGAGCGGGCAGTGCCTCGAGCAGCTCGGCGTCCTGTCTGACGTCCTCATGACCAGTTCTCGATAGCGAGGTTTAGGCCGCAGCAGTGGCTGCTTCCCGCCGTCCGAACAATCGTTTCGTGCTGCTGGTGCTCGTGCTCCTAGGTGTGACTTTGGTCACGCTAAGCGCCCGCAACAGTGGCCAGGGGATCTTCGACAAAGTTCGGGGGTACGCACGCGACGTCGCCAACCCCTTTCAGTCGGCCGCCCATGCCGCCCTCGAACCAGTGGGCAACTTCCTTTTTGGTGCCCTGAACTACGGCTCGTTGCGGCAGGAGAACCAGCTCCTGCGCCGCGAGCTGGCCGCCGCCCAAACGGCTCAGGCTCAGGCCGACAGCGAACAGGCCCAGGCCGAGCAGGTGCTGGCCCAGGCCCACCTCGATTACCTGGGGGCGGTACCCACGGTGGCTGCACAAGTGGTGGGATTGGGGAGCGCCAACTTCGAGCAGACAGTGGAGATCAACCGGGGCTCGGCCAATGGGGTGGCCGTCGGTGAGCCGGTGGTATCCGCCGGGGGACTGGTGGGCAGCGTGTCCGCCGTCACCGCTCACCTGTCCACGGTTACCCTGCTCGACGAGCCCGGCTTCACGGTGGGCGTGAAGGTGGTCGCCACGCCGGCGGCTCCTGGCGCCGGCGGTGGCCCGGCTGGCGCCAGCCGCGCCTCAGGGACTACCAGCACGACGACCTCCGGTGCTACGACGACCTCCGGCGCCCATCCCGTCACCACGGCGCCCACCAGCACTACTGCCGCCACCACCACCACTAGCCCCGCGGTCGCCTCAACAGTCACGGCGGGTACGACCCACCCGGCAGGAAGCGGCGCTAACGCCGTGGTCGGCGCGGCCACCGGGCAAGGAGCGGGGCACCTGCTCTCGGTTCAGGACGTGAACGTGGGTTCGGACATAAAGCGTGGGGACCAACTGGTGACCAGCGGCCTGCAGTTGGAACATTTCCCCGAGGGCATCCCGGTAGGGACCGTGGCATCGGTGTACTCGCCTCCGGGCGATCTTCAGCTCGCCATTTCGATGAAGCCCTACGTTGACCTGGAGAGCCTTCAGGTAGTTCAGGTGTTGCTGTGGTCGGCTCAGTCCGGGTGAACGGTCAGCCGCCAGGTCAGCTATGAACGGGCGCCCGGGTAAGACCTTCGGCCAGGTGGCCGTCCTTTTGGCGGCCGGGATCCTCCTTCAGACCACTTTTGGCGCCGATCTTCGAGTGGAAAACGTGGCCCCTGATTTCATGATGCTCCTGGCCGCCTGCGCGGGCATAGCCGGAGGGCCGCAATCGGGGGCCGTCATCGGTTTTTCGGCTGGCCTGCTCAGCGACCTGTTCCTTCAGAGCACCCCGTTCGGCCTGTCGGCACTGGCCGCCTGCCTGACCGGCTTCGCGGTCGGATGGGCGAGAGCCAACTTGTTCCAACCCAGCCCACTTTTGACCCCGCTCATCGCCGGTGCCGGTACTGCCATGGGCGTGGTCATCTTTGTGGTTGCCGGTTACGTGGTGGGGCAGTCCCAGCTGGTGGCGCCGGGCAAGAGCTGGCTGTTCGAGCAGGCTGTCATCGAAGGCATATTTTCAGCAGTGCTGGCCCTGCCGGCGGCCGCCCTAATGGGCTGGGCGCTGGGAGGCGCGAGCGGGGCGATCTCATCTGTGGGCGAGGCGTCCGCGGAGGGCTTACCCCCTCCGCGGCGGGCGCGATCGTCGGCCCGGGCGCGCCGGCGCCGGCGCGCCTCTGCCCGGGCCAGGACGGTACGGTGATGCGGTGAGCACCACCACGCCGGCGGCGGGGCCAGGCTCAACAAGGCTGCGGGCCACGGCCATTTTGGTGGTGGTGGTGTGCCTTTTCGCCACCCTCTTGGGACGTCTTTGGTACTTGCAGGGGATTGAAGCGGGGAGCCTCCCGGTGCGCCAACTGGCTGGCCAGGGGATCTTGAAGGTCTACATACCGGCACCCCGGGGTGAGATCTTCGATCGAAACGGTGCCCTCCTGGTTGGTAACCGGATCGAGCAGGTGGTGACCGTCGAGCGCGACGCCTTGCTGTCCGACCCGAGCCTGGTGGGCCGCCTTTCTGCCCTTTTGGGTATGCCCCCGGGCCAGGTCACGGCGGCCGTGGACAATCCCCAGTACACCCCTTACCAGCCCGTGCCGGTGGCTGAAGGCATTAGCAGTGCCGTGGCGCTGGCTGTTCAGGAGAACCAGGCCCTACTGGGATCGGGCGTCAGCGTGCAAGCCGAGCCGGTGCCGTACTACCCGCACGGGCCGCTGGCGGCCAACATCCTTGGCTACGTCAGCCAGATAACCGGTTCCGAATATGACCAATTGAAAAACGTCAGCTGTGGGGCGGCGGTAGGTCCCTGCTACCAGGCCAACTCCCAGTACGGCCAGGCTGGCGTGGAGAACACGTTTGAGAACTACTTACGCGGTACTCCTGGGGTCGAAGAGCTCCAGGTGGACTCTCAGGGCCATGTCCTCGGCGTCGTGCCCGGCAGTTACCGGCCACCGGTACCGGGTGATGACCTCGTCTTGTCGATCGACCTCCAAGACCAGGAGGCGGCGGAGACGGCGCTCGCACATGGGATGGCATACGCCCGGACGCAGGTCGATCCGGCCAGCGGGCACCTGTACCGCGCGCCGGCCGCCTCGATGGTTGTGGAGGACCCCCGTAACGGCCAGATCCTGGCTCTGGCCACCAACCCCGACTACAACCCCAAGGACTTTATCGGCGGGATCAGCTACGCCAAATGGGACGCCTACAACAACCCGGTCAACCATTACCCCCTCCTCGACCGGGCGATCTCGACCGGCTACGCCCCAGGCTCCACCTGGAAGCTCATAACCGCCACGGCCTCACTGCGCTACGGCCTGCGCAGCCCGTACACCATTTACAACGACACCGGTACCTACACCATCGGCGGCCAGGTCTTTCACGATAACGACAACGTGGCCCTCGGGCCTGTCGATCTGCAGCAGGCCATAGCCGAATCGAGCGACACGTACTTCTACAGCCTCGGGGGCCAGTTCTACCTGCAGTACGACGCAGGCAAGAACATGACCGGCCCGGATCCACTTCAGAGTGTGGCCATGCAGTACGGTCTGGGTGACTATAGCGGGATCGCCCTGCCCGGGGAGTCCCCCGGGCTTGTCCCCAGTGCCCAGGTGGTGGCCAAGGAGCATGCTCAGTACCCCAAGGCTTACCCCGACGGCACGTGGGAGCCTGGTTTCGAAGTGCAAGAAGCCATTGGGCAGGGCCAGGACCTGGTTACTCCGCTGCAACTGGCTGATGCCTATGCCACCTTCGCCAATGGCGGGACGCTCTATGTCCCCCAGGTAGCCCTGAAAGTTACGTCCCCGGGGACCAACGGTGCACCAGGCACCAAAGTGATCAAGAACTTTGCCCCGCAGGTCAAGAACCACGTCACGATGCCCTCGGCACCGGACCGAGCGGCCATGTTGCAGGGCTTCGTAGGTGTCACATCCAGTCCTCAGGGCACCGCCTACGGCGCCTTTGCCGGCGCCGGCTTCCCGCTCAGCCGCTACCCGGTGGGCGCCAAGACGGGTACCGCCGAGGTGGACGTTCTGTGCACCACGGCCAAGTGCCCCGCCGGCTACGTGCCCTGGCCCCAGTACAAGCAGGACACCTCCGTTTTCACCAGCTTTGCGCCCGCCTACCATCCCCGCTTCGTCGTCGATGCCGTGTTCGAGCAGTCCGGGTACGGCGCCTCAGTGGCGGCTCCCGCCGTAGCCCAGGAGTACCAAACCCTCTTCGGGCTGAACCATCCCGCCGGTGCCACCTCCGGCCGTGGCGGCCCGTCCACCACCTCGGGGAGGGGCCACTGATGGCCCTCGGCACGCTCTCGTCGGTCGGCGCTTCTCCTGGCTCGGCGGCTGCTCGCCGACCGGTCATCAGCCCGGCGTGGCGCCACGTCGATGTGGTGCTCATCGCGGCGATCGGGTTCCTATCGGTCATCGGTGTGACCATGGTCTATGCGACCACGAAGAACCCCCTGGCCGTGCAGGGACTGAGCCCGCAGAGCACCATGCGCAAGGAGGCCATCTTCGCCGTAGCCGGCTTTGCCGCCATGTGCCTGACCATGTTCTTTGACTACAAGCGCTACTTGTCCTGGGCGCCGGTCCTGTACATCGGCAGCATCCTGGCCCTGGTCGCCACCTTCGCCATCGGGCACCGGGCATCGGGGGCTCAGTCTTGGATCCAGGTGGGCAGTTACCAGATCGAACCCTCGGAGGTGGTGAAGGTCAGCCTGATCCTGTCCCTCGCCGCGCTCCTGGCCGCCCGCAAGGGCCAGGTCAGCGGTCGTGTCCTGCTGGTGGTGCTCGGGCTGTCCGTGCTGCCCTTCCTGCTCATCTTCAAGCAGAACGCGTTGGGCAGCGCCTTGGTGCTGGCGGTGGTGATGATCGGCATGCTGCTCATGGGGGGCACTCGGGGCAGGCACATGGTGGCCTTGGCCCTGGTAGCGGCGGTCGGCATGGGTGCGGTGCTGCAACTCGGCTTCCTCAAGCAGTACCAGAAGGACCGCCTTACCACCTTCTTGAGCGCTCCTACCGGCTTCAGCTCGGGAAGCGGCCAGTCCGACCAATATGCGGCCACCATCGAGTACAACCTGGCCCAGGCCAAAGCCACCATTGCCGACGGCGGGATCACCGGCAAGGGTCTGTTCAAGGGGCCGCAGACCAACCTTTCCTACGTCCCCAACCAGTCAACCGACTTCATTTTCACGGCGGTGGCTGAACAGTTCGGCTTCGTGGGATCGGCGCTGCTGCTTGTGCTCTTCGCCCTGGTCATCTGGCGCACCTGGCGGACAGCCATGCTCTCGCGGGACATGGGGGGCACCCTGATCTGCGTGGGGGTGCTGAGCATGCTCATGTTCCAGGTCTTTGAGAACGTCGGGATGACCATGGGCATCATGCCTGTGGCTGGGATAACGCTGCCGTTCCTCAGTTACGGGGGGTCTTCCATGCTGGTCGACTGGGTGGCCGTAGGGCTGGTGGTGAACGTCGGGATGCGCCGCTTCAGCTGAGCTTTGCCTTAAGCCCGCTCTTAGGTCACTGCACTGAGGGCGGGCGCCGCTACAGTTAAGCTTGGTATGAGCTCGCTGTGAACTGGCAGGCATTGGCTTCAAGCCCGGGGGCTCCGTTTTCGGGTGCCCTCACACCAGCCGCACGCTGGCGCCTTCGGCCGGTTGTGCCCCTCCCGAAGCCTGGGGAGTAGGCACCTGGCGGCAGCGGAGCCGGTGCGGCCTACTCCCGGGACCGAGGAGCACGGTTCCTACCCTCTTTTGGGGACCACGGCGAGAGTGAGCCTGCGAGCTTGTTCGGGACCTGACCGCGGCGGGGCGCGGCCAACGACTAAGGCCGAGAGCGCCTATGGCACGCTGCGGAGCGTGCCCGCTTTGAAGGGAAAGTTTAGATGTCGCAACTATTGCCCGGGGAGCCA
>JAKAWM010000182.1 GCA_021827285.1 Actinomycetes bacterium
CGATGAAGCTGCGGCACATACGTCGCCCGAAGATGGCAGCATCCAGTTCCACTTCGCGCAAGCTAGCCTGTGCCGGGAATCTCGACCAATCTGGTAAGGTTTAAGCATCTATGCCGACGTTCCGTGAGCTGTTGAGCACCGCCAGATCGCGTATTGCCGAAGCGCCTCCCGAGCAGGCGGCCGTGCTGCTGCGCCGCCCGGGCACGGTGGCGCTGGATGTCCGGGAAGCAGACGAGTACGAGCAGGGTGCGTTGAAGGACGCGGTGCACATACCGCGAGGCTTCCTCGAGTTGCAGGTGAGCGGGCGCATCCCGGACCGCGCCACCCCTATCGTCGTCTACTGCGCGGGCGGCGTCCGCAGCGCCTTTGCCGCCGACACCCTGGCCCAGCTCGGGTACTCGAACGTGGTCAATATGATCGGCGGGTTCAACCGGTGGAAGGACGAAGGCCATCCCTGGGAGCCCCCCGTCGTGCTGACCCCCGACCAGCGCACGCGCTACCACCGCCATCTCCTCCTGCCTGAGGTCGATGTCGCTGGCCAGGTCAAGCTGCTGCGTTCCAAGGTGCTGCTCATCGGTGCGGGCGGCTTAGGGTCCCCGGCGGCGCTGTACTTGGCCGCGGCCGGGGTGGGCACATTGGGTATCGTCGACATGGACGCGGTGGACGCGTCCAACCTTCAGCGCCAGATCCTCCACAGCACAGAGCGCATCGGCGAGCGCAAAGTGGACTCTGCCAAGAAGACCCTTACCAGCCTCAACCCCGATGTCAACGTGGTCACCTACGATGTCAGGCTGGGCGCGGACAACATCTTGGAGATCTTCTCCGGCTACGACCTGATCGTGGACGGGGGGGACAACTTCCCCACCCGGTACCTGGTCAACGACGCCTCGCTCAAGCTCGACATACCGGTGGTCCACGGGTCGATCTTCCGCTTCGAGGGCCAGGTGAGCGTCTACCTGCCCCACCAGGGGCCGTGCTACCGCTGCCAGGTCCCCGAGCCGCCACCCCCCGAGCTGGCGCCTTCGTGCTCCGAGGCAGGCGTGCTGGGCGTGCTGCCCGGCATCATTGGCTCCATTCAGGCCATGGAGGCCATCAAGGTGCTGCTCGGCATCGGCGACCCGCTGGTCGGGCGGCTCCTCGCCTACGACGCCTTGGACGGGACGTTCCGCACGTTCCGCCTCAACCGGGACCCGCACTGCCCGGCCTGCTCGCTTCCGAAGGACCAGCTGGTGATCGAAGAGTACGATCAGCTGTGCCTACCTCACCCGGTCGCACCTCCTCCCGAGCGAGTGCCCGTGTCGGCCTGAGTGCCGTCATCATCTCGGTCGAGGGGACCACGCCGCTCCTACTGACGGTGGAAGCCTCGGCCGCCTTCCCGGGCGAGGATGCGGGCTTCCCGGGCGACGATGCGGGCGGCGGGCCCGGCCTCGCCTGCCTTCCCGGCGCCCACTTAGACGACAGCCTCGACGGCACCCTCGAGCAGGGTGTGAGGCGGCTGGTCAGCACCCAGACGGGTTTGCCCGTGCGGTACTTCGAGCAGCTCTACACCTTCGGTGACCGTGACCGCGTCCCGGGCGAAAGAGAGCTGGCCGTGGCCTACCTGGCGCTTGTCCGCTACCAGGCCGTGCAAGGGCCCGGGTGCCCTCGGTGGCAGGACTTCTACCAGTTGTTCCCCTGGGAAGACTGGCGTAATGGGCGGCCCGAGGTGATCGACAGGGCCATTATCCCGGCCATCGAGGCCTGGCTGGCGGCCTCAGCACCGGACCGTCTCGCCACCCGTACCGAGCGGGCCGACCTCACCTTCGGGCTGCGCCACGCCCGGTGGGACCCGGTCCGGGTCTTGGACCGCTTCGAGCTCCTGTACGAGCTGCGCCTGGCCGATGAGGCGGCCGCCCGGCTCGCGGCTGGCCCTGCGCGGGCAGCTGCCCGCGTTTCTCCCACACCTGGCTCCTCAGGTGGTTCGCGTCGGCGTGGTGGGCCCCGTGAGGCTGCTGATGGAGCTTGGCAGCCCCGTGCCCGTAGCACCGGTTTGGGAGTGCCCCTGGCCCTCGACCATCGCCGCATTGCCGCCGCCGCCCTGGAACGTCTGCGGGGCAAGCTGGCCTACCGGCCTGTCGTCTTTGAGGTCCTGCCGGAGAGCTTTACCCTTTCCAGGCTGCAACAGGTGGTTGAGGCCTTTGCCGGCCAGGCGCTCCACAAGCAGAACTTCCGCCGGCTGGTGGGAGCGGCCAACCTGGTCGAGCCGACCGGCGAGGAGGATCTCCGGACGGGTGGGCGGCCGGCCGAGCTCTACAGGTTCAGGCGTGAAGTGTTGCGGGAGCGCCCGGCGCCGGGGCTCGGGCTGCGGCGCCTGGGAGGGCCGTAGCCGCAGCCAACCGAGCGGGCCGTAGCCGCAGCCAACCGGGCGCCGGTGATCGGCTTGCCACCTGAAGCCAGGGGTGCGCTATAGTGGGTATATGCTCACTTCGAGTATAAGTGCAGGCGGAGCCTTGGCCGAGGAGGCTGCGGAGGGCGGAGAAGGGCAGCTCGGGTTGGGCGAAGCCGAGCAGCCCAGGTTCGAGGAGTGGGCAAGGCAGGTGCGCCGGCTGGCGGAGGCCCGGCAAGCAGTGATCCTGGCCCATAACTACCAGGTGCCCTGGGTGCAGGATGTGGCCGACCACGTGGGCGACTCGCTGGCTCTTTCCCGGCTGGCGGCGGCGAGCGACGCCCGGGTCATCGTCTTTTGCGGGGTCCACTTCATGGCCGAGACGGCCAAGCTGCTCGCCCCCGACAGGGTCGTCCTCCTGCCCGACCTGGGTGCCGGTTGCTCGCTGGCGGACACCGTTACGGCGGCCGACGTACGCAAGTGGAAAGGGGACCACCCTGACGGCTTGGTGGTCGCTTACGTCAATACTTCGGCTGAGGTGAAGGCCGAGTCGGACATTTGCTGCACCTCGTCCAATGCCGTAGATGTGGTCCTTTCGCTACCGGAGGAAAGGGACGTACTTTTCCTGCCGGACATGTTCCTTGGCCAGCACGTGGCCAAGCGGACGGGACGCCGTTTGGACATATGGATGGGCGAGTGCCACGTCCATGCCTCCATATCACCCGTTGAGCTGAGGGAAAAGGTGGCGGCCCACCCCTCGGCGGAGCTTTATGTCCATCCCGAGTGTGGTTGCACGAGCAGCGCGGTGTGGCTGGCCGAGAGCGGTGACCTGCCTCCAGGACGGGCGCACGTCCTTTCCACGTCGGGGATGGTGAAGGCGGCGCAGGCCTTGGGCCAGGGCCACGCTCTTGTGGCCACCGAGACAGGCCTGCTCCACCAGCTTCGGGCGGTCAACCCGGGTGCCACTTTTGAGGCCGTGTCCCCGGGCGCGGAGTGCCGCTTCATGAAGATGACCACGCCGGGCCGCCTCCTGCACTGTCTCAGGGAGGGTGTCTACGAGATCGACGTCGCTCCTGACATCGCCGAGCGCGCTCGCCTGGCGGTGCAGCGCATGGTCTCGATCGGCTCGTCCGGGGGAGGGGAATAGGGTGCCCGCGAAGCTGAACAGGGTGATGGACGACGTTGATGTCCTCGTCGTCGGCTCGGGGGTGGCGGGCTTGTCGGTGGCGCTGGGCCTGGTCCCGCACCTGCGGGTGGCCGTGGTGGCCAAGGAGGGCGCTGGGGGCGGGAGCACCCAACTGGCTCAGGGTGGGATCGCGGCGGCGGTCGGCCCAGGCGACAGCTCCGCCTTTCACGCCGCTGACACCATGGCGGCGGCCGCCGGGCTGTGTGACCCGCTGGTGGCTCAGGATGTGACGGCCGAAGCGGCGGAGGCGATCGCCCTGCTGTCGCGCCTGGGCGTGCGTTTTGACCAGGGTGCTTTGGCCAGGGAGGGCGGCCACGGCCGCGCCCGGGTCGTGCACGCCAAGGGGGATGCGACGGGTGCCGAAGTGAGCCGGGCCTTGTTGCAAGCAGTTCGCCAGGCCGGGGTACCTATGGCTCGTGGCTTTCTCGTCGACTTGCTGTCCTCGCCTGGGCGGGAGGCGACCGTGGGCGCGGTCATTTGGGACGGTTCCCGGTTGCGCGAAGTCGGCGCCCGGACGGTGGTGCTGGCGACCGGCGGGTACGGCCAATTATGGGCGCGCACGACCAGCCCGGAGGCCTGTAGCGGTGATGGCTTAGCCGCCGCCTTGAGGGCGGGCGCCCAGGTGGCTGACCTGGAGTTTGTCCAGTTCCACCCGACGGGCATGGACTTCGGCACCGATCCCAGGCCGCTCGCCACCGAGGCGCTGCGCGGGGCGGGGGCGCGGCTTCGGGGTGCCGACGGGGGGTTCATCAACGACGACCCGGCGTTGGACCTGGCCCCCAGGGATGTGGTCAGCCGGGCCATGGCTCGCCGTATGGGCGAACTGGGCGCCAAGTACTGCTACCTCGACGCGACCCCGGTAGGAGAGGCTGTCCTGGCCACCCACTTCCCAACCTTTACCGCAACCTGTCAGGGGGTGGGCTTGGATCCGGCCAAGCAATGGGTACCGGTAGCACCCACTGCCCACTACACCATCGGGGGAGTGCTGACTGACTCCCTTGGCTGCACCACGGTGCCCGGCCTGATGGCCGTGGGGGAGGTGGCCTCCAGCGGCTTGCACGGGGCCAATCGTTTGGCTTCGAACTCGCTGCTCGAAGGGGCCGTGATCGGCCGGCGGGCGGCCCGGCTGCTATTGAGCACCGGGGGGACGGCGCCACCCCGCCCGCCCGCCCGAGTGAACGAGGTGGTGGAGCATCTCGGGGCCGGAGGGACCAGGGCCAACCAGGGGGGCCCTAGGTTGGACCGGGCTCGGCTCCGCAGCCAAATGGAGCTGGGAGCGGGGGTAAGCCGGGATGGTGAGGGCCTCCAGCGGCTCTCTCGCCAGCTGACCCTGCCAGTGGTAGCGCTGCCGTTCCAGCCAGGCTGGGAGCTGGCCAACATGGTCCTGCTCGGGCGCCTTGTGGCCGCGTCCGCCGCTCGGCGCTGCGAATCGAGAGGTGCCCACTGGAGAGCCGATTACCCCTCATCCCACCCTGACTGGCGCGTCCGCCAGGTCCTGCAATTGGAGACAAACGGAGAGGTAGCAGTGGGCAACCTGGAAGTGCCCCAGCCCGTCCCCGTCGCCCCGGCCCTGGCGCGCGCCTCCAGTTGAGCGGTGGCCATGGCACCCTGGTCCCGCTGACCCGTGGCCGCCGGCTCTAAGCAGAGGCCTGCCCCTCGGGGGCTGGTTCCCCCCTGGGAAGAGCTGAGGGCCCTTGTCCAGCTCGCCGTAGCCGAGGATCTCCCCCAAGGCGACCCCACCGGGGCGTTGGTGGGGAGCGTGCCGGCACAAGCCCTATTGGTTAGCCGTGAGGAGGGTGTGCTGGCCGGTCTGCCCGCGGTACAGCTGGTCTTGGATGAGGTGAGCGCCCGGCTGGGTACGGGACGGGCCACGGCCAAGCTAGCGCGATCGGACGGCGACAGAGCCGGCGCGGGGGCCCGCCTGGGTGAGCTCAGCGGTCCAGCGGGCACGTTGCTTGGCTCCGAGCGCACGCTGCTCAACTTGGTCGGGCACCTTTCGGGTATCGCTACCGCCACCGCTCGCTTTGTTGAAGCGGTGGCCGGGACGGGCACGGTCGTGCGGGACACCCGCAAGACCCTCCCCGGGCTGCGGGCGGTGGAAAAGTACGCCGTCCGCTGCGGCGGAGGGCAGAACCATCGTATGAACCTCTCCGAGGCCATCCTCATCAAGGACAACCATGCCGCAGCCCTGGGGGGGGTGGGAGAGGCGTTGTCGGCGCTGCGAGCCAACCCGAGCCCCCTGCCTGTAGAGGTCGAAGTCGATGACCTGGAGCAACTGGAAGCTGCCCTCTCCATGGGAGCGGGCCTGGTGCTCCTGGACAACTTTTCGCTGGACGACATAACCAGGGCGGTGGCCCGAGCGAGCGCCTGCGGCACCAAGTTGGAGGCTTCGGGCGGCATCAGCCTGGCCAACGTTCGAGCGGTGGCGGAGCGCGGCGTGCACTACGTGGCCATCGGGGCGATCACCCATTCGGCTCCCGCGCTGGACGTGGCCTTGGACTGGACGCCTGCCTAATTTGGGGGGTTGTCCCCGATGCTCGGAGGCCCCCCGTCGCGTACCCTGGACGGCAAGCGCCGAGAAGGGCGCCCCGCGTGAGGAGGAGACGACATGAAGTTCGAGCCTCGAAGAGCTGGACGCTCGGTTAGGCTGGCGGCCATTCTGGCGGTAACGGCTCCGCT
>JAKAWM010000183.1 GCA_021827285.1 Actinomycetes bacterium
ACGGGCACAAAGCAGGCTGGCCCACGCCTCTGCCGTGGCCGGCGCGCCATCCAGGCGTCCCACCGGGACCGAACAGGACAGCGCGCTGGCCGGAGTCGTGGTGCCCTCTAGATCTACGAGGGCGAGCGCGTCCAACCCGCCCAGGGCCTCCGACCAAGCGGCCAAGTCCTCAGGCTTGTGAGCAGCTTCGGCAGCTCCCCAGCAAAACGCCGGCTCAAGGGCTCTGAGGACCGACGCCGACCAGGCTGCCCCAAAGGGCCGCACCGGCTGCTCCACCGCTACCACCGAAGGCCACGGGCGCCAGCGCCAGCTGCGGCGCTGCTCGGCGGCTTCTTCCGGGGAGGAGATTGTGGCTGTCCGGCGGCTCCATACTTTGCGCTGAGTGGCGATGGTCACCTGTTCCGGGGGCGTGCCGACCTCCGCCGCCAGCGCTCTGGCGACAGAGACGGCGTGCCTGGCCGGCCCCACGACTGCCATGACGCTTTTGGCTGTCCCGGGTAAGGCCGGCACGGGGAGCAGCAGCGCCTTCAAGGCCCTGGCCAGCTCGGTTTCGAGGCTCTCCCGGTTAACCGCCGGTAAGACTTCCCGGCACAGCGGGGCCGGGAGGCCGAGGTCGGCCAGCGACCGGGCCAAAGCGGCACCCCGATGCCCGAAGTCCGGCCTCCCTCCCAGATCCAGCTTCTTGCCTGCCCTGTTACCGGCGCTCGGGCCCGTGCTCCCGCCTGAGCCAGCGGGGCCCGTAACCCTCGGCCCTTCGTACAGGTCATGGCCCTCGCCCAGGTCCGTGAGCAGCGCGGGGTCATGGCTAACGGGCGGTCCAAGATCAGGGGGGCCGGGCTCCCGGGCGATACGTTCCAAGACCGCCTCGAAGGAAGGCTCTCGCCCTTCGGGGCGGGGCCGCAGGGAAAAAACCTCCCGAGTGGGCACCCCAATGTCATCCTTGCCCTCCAGGGCGTTGAGCTTTTCGGCCAGGTCCAGCACCGACGTTGGCCCCTCGGAAGCCATTTCTGTCACCAGCTCTTCCAGAGGATCCCTGTCCTGCCATCGGGCAGCCTTGGGGGTGGGCCCGGGTGCTACCGCAGGGCTTGGTGCCCCCAGGCCGTCCGGTACCTCGACCTCTACCTCCACGTGTTCATGGGCGAAAAAGCCGGCTATACCACCTCTCCGTACCCGGGAGGCGCCCACCACCCGACCCACGGGCCCGGCCTTTTGCCGGGCGGTCTGCACCGCTTCATCGAGGGTTGCCCCTTCAAACCGTAGCGTGGGCAAGGCTCACCACTCCTCGAGTGTCGAGGCGGAGCTGGGGCGCCAGCTCCGCGTAAGAGAGCACGGGCATACGGGGCACGGCTGTTTTGACGAGCTTGTGCAAAGCCGGCCGGAGAGGGGCGGCACACACGAGCACCGGGCTGTCGCCCTCCTGCTCGGCCTCTCTAGAACGCTGAGCAACGGCCAGGGTAAGTGCCTCGGCCCGCTCGGGCGGCAAAGCGAGGAAGCTCCCGCCGTCACCGCTGCGGAGTGACTCGCTGAGCTGGTGCTCCAGGAGGGGGTCCAGCGTGACGACAGGCAGGCGGCCACCACTGGCAAGCGAGATGGAAAGCGCCGGCCCGAGGGCCAGACGGCTGGCTTCGACGAAGGTCTCGGGGTCGTGGCTGGTGCGTGCCTTTTCCGTGAGCGCCTCGAATATCCGGGATAGGTTGCGTACGGAGATCCCTTCGTCGAGCAGGTCGCGCAGTACGCGTTGCACCTCGGCCAGGCTCACTTGGGCCGAGCTCAGCTCCTCGACCACCACGGGGTCGCTTCGCTTGGTTATTTCGACCAGTTCTTTGGTGGCCGATCGGGTCAGCATCTTGCCCGCGTTCTGCTTGACGACCTCGGCGAGGTGTGTGGTTATCACCGAAGCGGGGTCAACCACCGTTGCCCCCATCCGTTCCGCCTGAGCCCGAGCCGCGGCTGGCGCCCACTTGGCGTCGAGACCGAATACCGGCTCCTTGGTCGGGCTACCGGGGAGGGACCCGAGCATGTCCCCAATGGCCAGCACATGGCCGGGGAACGCATTACCTCGTGCCACTTCCGCCCCGTGCACCCTGATTGTGTAGGTATTGGCGGGTAGGTCGATATTGTCGCGCGTGCGGACGAGGGGCAAGACGACCCCGATCTCCAAGGCGATCTTGCGCCGGAGGGCCTTCACCCGGTCCAGCAGGTCGCCGCCTCGGGTGGGGTCCACCAGCTCGACCAGGTTGAAAGAGACCTCCAGTTCGAGCGGGTCAACCTTCATATCGCGGGCCAATCCCTCAGGCGAGTCGGGCGATGGCGGGGGAGGGGTGGTCTTGGCCGCTTCTTGTTCTTTGCGCCGGCCCAGGGCAGCGTCATCGGGGAGGCGCGCCGATATGGCAAGGACAGTCGCGCTCACCAGGATGAAGGGGAGTTTCGGTAGGCCGGGTACCAAGGCGAGCACGCCCACGGCCACGCCGGCCATACGGACGGCTCGGCGCTGGCGCAGCATCTGGAATATGAACTCGGTCCCCAGGTCTGACTCGGTACCAGCCCGGGTCACGATGATGCCGGTGGAAATGGAGATCAGCAGTGCGGGCAGCTGAGAGGCCAGACCGTCGCCCACCGAAAGCAAGCTGTAAGTGTTGATGGCGGCGTTGATGTTGTCGCCGTTTTGCAGTACGCCGATGGCAAACCCGCCCACCAGGTTGATGGCCATTATCACGATGGCGGCTATGGCGTCGCCACGGACAAACTTCGATGCCCCGTCCATGGCGCCGTAAAAGTCTGCTTCGGCAGCTACCTCGCGCCGGCGCCGGCGCGCCTCGTCCTTGTCGATGAGGCCGCTGTTCAAGTCGGCGTCTATGGCCATCTGCTTACCCGGCATGCCGTCCAGGGTGAACCGGGCTGCCACTTCCGCCACCCGCTGGGCGCCGTTGGTGATGACGATGAACTGGATGACGATGATTATGAGGAACACCACCAAGCCGACGATCAGCGAGCCGCCGATCACGAAGTGACCGAAGGAGGCGACCACGTTGCCGGCGTGAGCGTGGAGGAGCACCTGGCGGGTTACGCTCACGTTCAGGGCCAGACGGTACATGGTGGCGATCAGCAGGAGCGAGGGGAAGACGGAGAAGTCCAGCGCCCGCTTCACGTACATGCTGGTGAGCAGGATGATCACCGCGAAAACCAGGTTGAGGGTGATCAGGATGTCGATCAGCTGGGTGGGTAGGGGTACCACCAGCATGATCACGATGCACACGACGGCGGCGGGGACGCCCACCAGTGTCATTTGGTTGGGACGCAACTCGGAGAGCCTCGCTATCTACCGTTTTCCTTTGCCCCGCTCCCTGGGCCCCTTCGACCGCGTCCGTGCCGGCTGGCTTCCTATCGGCAGCAGCCCCCCGTTCCTGAGCCCTCGCCCAAGCGGCCTGCGCCGCTTACCGCTACCTCACCCTTTACCGCTACATCACCCTTTACCGCCACCCGTCATCCTGCCAGCCGCGGGCCCGGCCCCAAAAGCGTGGCGCGGTGGGGCGCCCCGTCCATCCGGGTGGTCCCGCCGCGGGCTTTCAGGGAATAGATGAAGGTGAGCAGGCGGGCCACGGCCTCGTACAGCTCCCGTGGGATCTCCTGCTCGATCTCGCAAGCCACGTACAGCGCTCGGGCCAAGGGAGGGTCCTCCACCAATGGCACGCCGTGGGAGACGGCCTCTTCTCGTATACGCAGGGCCAGGAAGTCCACCCCTTTAGCGATCACTCGGGGCGCGCCTTGGCCGCGCACGTACTTGACCGCCACCGCGTAGTGAGTAGGGTTCAGGACGACGGCGTCGGCCCTGGCCACCGATGCGATCATGCGGTTACGGGAAATCTGGCGTTGGCGCCGCCGCATGACGGCCCGCATTTGGGGGTTGCCGTCGCTCTGCTTACCCTCCTCTTTGACCTCCTCTTTAGTCATCTTTAGGCTTTGGGCGGTCTTCCGCCGCTGGAAAATGTAGTCCAGGGCGGCCAAGACGAGGCTGATGGCGGCCACCTGGCGCGCCAAGCCGAGTGCCCGGTTGGCCACCAGGGAAGCGATGGCAGTGCTCGACAGCGGCCCATGGGCAGTCATGATGGGCAGCAATCCGGCGACAGCCTGCCAGGCAACCAGGCTGAGCAGCGCGACCCTCACCCCTTGTTTGACTACTTCCCAAATCCCCCTCGTGCCGAACATGCGGGACAGGCCGGCCTTGGGGTTCAGCCTCTTCAGCGAGGGCTTCAGCGGCTTGAAAGTGACCAACCCGCGGGTCTGGGCCAGGTTGATGGCCAGAGCCAAAGCCATGGTGCCGAGGAGCGCCGGTGCCATGGCCACGAGCGCCCCCGTTGCCGCGCTCCCGGCCACGGCAAAGTCGTTGGCGGCCGAGGGGTGGCCGATGGCCACCGCCACTTGGGCGACCAACTTCTGGCAGAGGGCAGAGGTCTTTTTCACCGTGTACTGTGCCAGGTAGGTCCCGGCGTAGACGACCACCCAGGTGACGATCTCGGGCGTACGCGCTACGTTGCCTTCCCGGCGCGCTTGCTTCTTGCGCTTCGGGGTAGGCTTCTCAGTCTTTGAATGCTTGTCACCGCTGGCCAATGCCGGCTATCTCCTGAGAGTCTTGTGGCTCCTGAAGGCTCTTATCATCCCAGTGCCCACCACGGTCTCAAGGGCTGATGCCAAGGACGCCCAGGCCGTCGCGTACTCCTCGAGCCACCAGGGTGCTCACCGCACCGGGCAAGAGGGGAAGGCATGCCGTAATGACCACGAACGCGATGGCGATGTTGATACCGAACCCAAGGGCCATGACGTTGAGTTGAGGCGCGGCCCTGGTGAGCAGGCCGAGGGCAACGTAGGCCAGGAACATGGCCGCCATCACCGGTGCCGCCACCTCGACGGCGGCGAGAAAGAAGAAGCCCACGTCCGAAACGAGGGTGGCGCCCAACAGGCGAGCGCCCTTGGATGTCAAGCCGATGGCTTGGAAGGATGTGAGGAAGCCTTTGACCACCAGCAGGTAACCCTGAGTAGCGAACAGCAGCGTGGTGGCGAGCAGCGTGTAGGTATTGGCCGTGATCGGGTTGACGGTGCCGGAAAAGGGGTTGAACGACTGGGCGGCGCTGAGACCGCTGGACATGTCTGTGAGGGCGCCCGCAGAGGTGAGGGCAGAGAGCAGGAGAGAGGTGATCAGGCCCAGGGCGGCCCCGGTGGCTCCCTGGACCACGATGTCGCCGACAAACTCTCCGGTTGTAAGCGAGCCCGCGCCAGAGGTCGCCGCGAACTGGGCGCTGACGGTGAGCGAGAGCGCGGCTGCCAGACCGAACTTGACAATGGCCGGGACGGCCGCTGTTGAAAATGGTGGCACGAACGTCAACCAAGCGCTAGCCCTGACTAGTGCCAGCAGGAAGGCAAAAAACCCCGCAGCGCCAAACTGGAAGTTCACCCCGCGCCCCTAGGAGCCAACTAGCTGGGGGACCATCTGGAACAGCTGATCGGTGAAACCGACAAGCGAGTTGAGCATCCAATGACCGGCCAGGACAATGGCCAGCGCTACCCCAGCCATTTTCGGGACGAAGGTAAGGGTTACCTCCTGGATCGAAGTTATGGACTGCAGGAGGGCCACGGCCAAGCCGATGGCGAGCGCGGTTATCAGCATAGGTGCCGCCAGTTCCGCCGTCACCGTCATCATGCGGACCGCGATCTCTATAACTGACGAATCGTTCACTTTGCCTCACTTGGAGTTGGAGCGGGAGCGGGAGCAGGGGTTATCGGAGCTAGGTATGAAAACTGGTGATCAGGGACTGGACGACCAAGGCCCACCCGTTGACCAGCACGAACAGGAGCAACTTGAAGGGCAACGAAACGAGCGACGGAGGGAGCATCATCATGCCGAGAGACATGAGAGTTGAGCTCACCACCAGGTCTATGACCAGGAACGGGATGAAGATCACAAACCCGATTATGAAAGCAGTGCGTATCTCGGAGAGGGCGAAGGCGGGCACGACGGCCGACATGGGCATGGCCGCTGGGGAGGCGGGTTTGGGGCCGCTCTTCACAAAGAGAGCGAGGTCGTCAGCCTGGGTCTGTTTCAGCATCCAGGTCTTGAGCGGTGCTTCGGCGTCGCTGTAGGCCTGCGACGCAGTGATCTTGCCCGCCAGGTAAGGCTGTACGGCTTGCTTGTTCACCTGGTTTATGACTGGC
>JAKAWM010000184.1 GCA_021827285.1 Actinomycetes bacterium
GACCTCCCGGACGACACGGTTGGAGCTTTCGGCGACGGATCCGTAACTGAAACCTCCACGAGTGGACTTTCAGAAATCACTTTTGGAGGCTTCAGTTAGGAGACCGCCCGGGGGTACAGGAAAAAACCCTGGGCGTGCACGTAGGATGCGCAACGACCCCACTCCTGGCAGCTCCACGAAGCGGCCGGTGGAAAGCGCGGCCTGGTAGACCTCATAGGGTGCCTGACCGCCCTGCGCGGGGTCGGAAAACACGTCGTGGATGGCCAGCACCCCGCCCGGGGCCAACTTGCCCGCCCAGGCGGTGTAGTCGGCCCAGCACACGTCGCGGCCGTGGCCGCCGTCGATGAATAGCAGTGATAACGGAGCCTGCCAGGCGGCGGCGACCACGGTTGACTCCCCCACAACCAGGACAACATGACCTTCGAGGTCCGCTTGGACCACGCTCCGCCGAGCCCAGGGGAGTGTGTCGATCAGGCCCGTGACCGGGTCGAGCACCTCGGGATCGTGGTAGGGCCAGCCCGGCTGCAACTCCAAGGAGCCGCGATGGTGGTCCACGCTGAACAGGCACTCTCCCGTCTCCCGAGCCGCCGCGCCCAGATAAATGGCCGACTTCCCGCAGTACGTGCCGATCTCCAGCAGGGGACCCACGTGACCATGGCCCGCGGCCAAGCCTGCATCATGGAGCGCCATGCCTTCTTCATCGGGCATGAAACCCTTGGCTTCACGGGCGACTTCTCGCCAGGAACCCACGCTTGCCGGTAGGGTCCTCAGCGGCCGACGGAGGCGCGGCCCTCAAAGGCCGTGACCGGTTCGTCCATGCTTTGGGCAGTGGCCGGCCGAGCGGGCTGATCGGCGGCGGGCTGAGCAGCGGCGGGCTGATCGGCGGCGGGCTGGGCAGCGGCAGGCTGCTTGGCGGCAGGCTCTGCAGGAGACTCATCAATGAGCGCCGGCCCTGTTGCCCGGCTCACAAACACCAACCGGTTGAAGATCACGAACTTGACCACCCACACGACCCCCCAGGCGAAGAGCGAAGCCGCCATGATGGCTAGCGAACGGGCCAGACCAGTGACGTGGTCACGGTGCGTCATGGTGTCCGCCAGCTGCGTGGTGCCGGTGGAGGCCAGAAAGCCCAGGATGGTGAGCGACCAGAAGGGCACCACCTCCTTCCAGAGGTGGCTTTTGCCATGCTTGCCCCAGGCCCACTTGCGATTCAGCTCATAGGACGCTGGTGTGGCCGCGGCGCTGCCAACCGTGTTGGCAGCGATGCCCGAAAACCCGAAGGCCCAGGTGCAGACCAGGATCACCGCTTGGCTGATCACGATGGCAACGGCAGACACCATCGAGTAGCGGATGAACTTATGGATGTTGCGGTCGCCCCGGGCGGGTACCAGGATGCGCTCGACCAAGGGCATGGCCAGGACACGCCGCACGAGTGGAGCGCCGCGCATGCGCTCGTACAGAGATGTGTAGGTCATGCTCTCCCCCCCAATGCCGTCAAGCTGGCCTCGGGGCAGGGCACTACCGGGACCATCTCGTGCACCCAACTAAGTGTACTTGGGCGCGCGCACCTACACCTCAACCCGAGGGGGCACGTGGGTGACAACCAGCCGAGACGGGCAAGTCAGGCCGGTTGGTCCGGCCGGGCAGCCGGCCAGGTGGTCGGGCACTTGGCCAGTACGGGCCATGCAGTCCGGCCGGGCAGCCGGCCAGGTGGTCGGGGACTTGGCCAGCCGCTCTGTGCTGTCCGGCCAAGTGGGGCCGCCATTTCCCCTATCATCGGCTTGCCATGGCCAAGGATGACGTCTTAACTCCGCAAGCTGTTGACTTCCCCCGCTGGTACCAGGACGTGCTGGCCAAGGCGGAGCTGGCCGACAACGGCCCCGTCCGGGGCACCATGGTCATCCGGCCGTACGGTTATGCCATCTGGGAACGTATGCAGTCCCAGCTGGACGACCGGATTAAGGCCACCGGAGCCCAGAACGCCTACTTCCCTCTTTTTATCCCCGAGAGCTACTTTCGCCGGGAGGCGGAGCACGTGGAAGGTTTCAGCCCCGAGCTGGCCGTCGTAACTCACGGTGGCGGCAAGAAGCTTGAGGAACCCGTCGTGGTGCGGCCCACTAGCGAGACGATAATCGACTCTTTCCTGGCCAAGTGGGTGCAGAGTTACCGAGACCTCCCGCTGCTCGTCAACCAATGGGCCAACGTGGTGCGCTGGGAACTGCGGCCGCGCTTGTTCTTGCGTACTACTGAGTTCCTGTGGCAGGAGGGTCACACAGCCCACGCCACGCAGGAGGAAGCCCATCGCTACGCACTGCAGATCCTGCGGGAAGTCTACGAGGATTTCATGGTCCGAGTCCTTGCCATCCCCGTTGTGGTTGGGCGTAAAACCGAGAGGGAACGCTTCGCCGGTGCTACCACCACTTGGACCGCCGAAGCCATGATGCGCGACGGCAAGGCTCTGCAAATGGGGACCAGCCACGAGCTCGGGCAGAACTTTGCCAAGGTATTTGGCATCAGCTTCTCGGACGAGTCCGGCCAGCAGGCCTACGCCTGGCAGACCTCGTGGGGGGCCTCGACCCGGTTGATGGGTGCATTGATAATGGCGCACGGTGACGATGCTGGCTTGCGCCTGCCGCCCTCCCTGGCACCCGTGCAGGCGGTAGTGGTGGCTGTGCGCACCGAGGACGGTGTGGGCGAAACCGCTGAGCGGCTGGTGGCAGAGCTACGATCGGCTGGCCTGCGGGCAGAACTGGACACCCGCACCCAGCTTTCGTTCGGGCGGAGGGTGGTCGGGTGGGAGTTGAAGGGGGTGCCTATCCGGGTTGAGATGGGACCGCGGGACCTGGCTGCCGGCACCGCCGTCCTCTACAGGCGCGACGACGGCACGAAGTCCCCAGTCGCCCTACCTTCGCTGGTAGAGGAGGTCAAAAGGCTGACCGAGGTAGCCCAGGCCTCACTGCTCGACCAAGCGCGCCAGCGGTTGGAGAACTGCACGGTCCCGGCGGCCACGCTGGAGGAGGCGGTCGAGGCAGCTCAGGCCGGCTTCGCCGCTTTGCCGGCGGCGTTGATCGAGGGTGGGGCGGGGGAAGACCGGCTCAATACCGCCGGAGTAACGGTGAGGGCGCTCCAGCGGCCCGACGGCACCCTTCCGGGCCCCGATGAAAGCCTGGCCGGCCTAGTGGCGGTGGCCGCTCGGGCGTACTGACCCTGTCCGGTGGCCCTGTCCGGTGGCCCTGTCCGGTGGCCCTGTCCGGTGGCCCTGTCCGGTGGCCCTGTCCGGTGGCCCTGTCCGGTGGCTCAGTCCGGTGGCCCGGTGACCGGAATGGTTACCGGAGCCCGGGTGCAACTGAGGTGGCCAAGTGGCCGAGAGCGTACGTCCTAAGGGGCGAGCTGGTGACGGTACACGTTGCTGTCCCTCAGCTCAAAGCCGACCCGTTGATAGAGGCGGTTGGCCACCTCGCGCGACGGCCGCGAGGTGAGGTCCACGGTCTTGGCCCCCCTGGCCGCGGCCATCTCTAGAGCGGCTTGAGTGAGGGCCTCGCCTATCCCGCGACCTCGCTCAGATTTGTCCACAACCACGTCCTCGATCCACGCCCGAACCCCGGTCGGGATCCGGAACGTGACCAGGGTAAGCATGCCCACTACAGGGCCGTGCGGGTTCTCGGCGTCGGCCGCGGCGGCCTCCACCTCCTCGTCGCGTGCTACCAAAAGGGTCGTGGCGGATGAGCGGACGATTTCCTCAAGCTCGCTTCGTCCAAGTGCCCTGGCCGAGCTCGAGAGCTGGGGCAGTAGCCGCTGCACAGCTTCCACCACGTCGTCGGTGAGCTCGTTGACCGCTGATACCCGGAACATGCGGGCAAGACTACGCGCCGGCCGGAGGCAGGGAGGCCATCACGGGCCCAGGTGCTTGAAGCCGGCACGAGCCCGGGCAACGGCTGGAGTCTGGGGCTAATTCTGGTGGTCCTAAGTGTCCTGCGAGTGCACTTAGGTCTACCAGATCGCGGTGGAACCGTAGAGCCGGTGGGCCCACGGGCGCCGTAGAGCCGTGGGCCACGGTGGAGCCGTAGAGCCGGGGCCGGTGGAGCCGTAGAGCCGGGGCCGGTGGAGCCGTAGAGTTCGAGGCGATGACCGGTACGGACTGGGATCGACGGGTCGGGCTCGGGGCCACGACTGGCACGGACTGGGGAAGGCTGATCGACTTCGACCGGGAACACGTTTGGCACCCCTACGCGCCATCTCCCCTGGCGACGGCCTCTCTCCCGGTTGTGGCCGCCTCGGGCGTAAGGCTGGAACTGCCCGACGGGCGCCAGCTGATCGATGGAATGGCCTCATGGTGGACAGCGGTACATGGCTACCGCCACCCCGTCATCGACGCCGCCGTCCGCGAACAGCTCAGCCGCCTCCCCCACGTCATGTTCGGCGGGCTGACCCACGCCCCCGCCGTCCAGTTGGCCGAGCGGCTGGTCTCGATGGCACCGGCCGGGTTGGAGCACGTTTTTTTTGCCGACTCAGGGTCGGTGTCGGTTGAGGTTGCACTCAAGGTATGCCTCCAGTACCAGCGCAACAACGGCCACCCGGAGCGTCGTAAGTTCCTGGCTCTCGAAGGTGGCTACCACGGCGACACGCTCGGCGCCATGTCCGTGTGCGACCCGGTGGGCGGTATGCACCGGCTCTGGACGGGTGTCGTGACCGAGCAGGTCTTCGCACCCCGGCCACCGGCCAGGTCAGAGGACCGGGCCCAGTGGGCAGCCACCATCCACGGCCTGGCTTCCCAGCACGCGGGCAAACTAGCGGCCGTGGTGGCCGAACCGCTGGTGCAGGGGGCGGGAGGCATGTGGTTTTACGACCCTGCCTGCTTGTCGACCTTGCGCGAAGTGTGCGACCGGCACGGCCTGTTGCTGGTCCTGGACGAGATAGCCACGGGCTTCGGCCGCACCGGCACCCTGTTCGCGTCGTCGGCGGCGGGTGTGCTACCCGACGTCATGTGCGTGGGCAAAGCGCTGACGGGAGGTGATATGAGCCTGGCCGCCATGCTCTGCACCGGCGAAGTGGCCCGCGTCGCATCAGGGGGCGAGGCCGGTTGCCTCATGCACGGGCCCACGTACATGGCCAACCCGCTCGCCTGCGCGGCCGGCCTGGCTTCGACCGAGCTGCTCCTGTCCGGCCAATGGGAGCGCGATGTGCGCCGTATAGAGAAAGGTCTCCTGGAAAGCCTGGGCCCGGCGCGCCGCGTCCCCGGCGTCAAGGATGTACGGGTGCTCGGTGCCATCGGCGTCGTCCAGCTCGATCATCCTGTCGATGTGGCCAGTGCCACCAGGGACGCCGTGGCCCGGGGCGTCTGGCTTCGGCCCTTCCGGGACCTCGTCTACACCATGCCCCCGTACATCACCAACGATGAAGACGTGGCCGCCATCGGGGAGGCGGTGGTGGCCGCCGCCGCCGCTGGTTAGCAGTTAGCAATCGCACGAGCGCCCGAAGCGGGGCGGGGGTTTGGTGGGCGCCGCAGCGGGCTCGTTGGCCTTAGGGCCGGAGTGTGCTAAGGCTGTTTTGGAGGGCGGGGCCCAGTATGGCAAGGAACGCCAGCACCAGCCCACCCGCCATGACGAAGGCGACGGATGTCCCGGCCACCCCGGCAATGACGCCACCGAGCAGGGCACCGAGCGGCATCGACCCCGCCACGGCGAGGCGGTGGATGCTTACCACCCGGCCGTAGAGGTGGGTGGGGATCAGGCGCTGGCGGGCGGTGATGGCGCCCACGTTGGCAATCACCGTGCCCACGTCCTGCAGCCCGAACGCAAAGACAGCCAGCACGACGCTCTTGGTGAAGCCGAGCCCGACGTAGCTGGCCACCAGAAGGCCGAACCCCCACACGATGGCCTTGCCCGCCCCCAAGCGGTGGGTCACCTGATGGGCCCAGAACCCGGTCAACACCCCGAGCAGGGAGGCGGAAGCAAAGTACAACCCGTACCCGGTGGAGCTCAGGTGCAGCGTGCGGGTGCCGTACACGACCATGATGCCGAGGACCATGAACTGGGCGAACACCACGCTGGACACCACGGCGGCCACCAGCTGGACGGACCGCTCCCGCTTGAACCAGCGAAAGCCTTGACGGAAATCCTCGGCCCAACTGGTCTCCCGGGGTGCACGCCGGCCCGGAGCATCCTTGGCGGTGCCGGATGGCACCCGGGTTGTCCCGCG
>JAKAWM010000185.1 GCA_021827285.1 Actinomycetes bacterium
AGCCTTCGGGCTCTTTCGGTTGCCCTCCGTAGCTGTACAAGTACCAAGAGTGTAATTACACCTCGTGTCGAACACACGTTTGGCGCGCAAACCTTTGCGGTCAGAGCACTAGCCCGTAGCCGGTCGCCCGTAGCCGGTTGCCGGTCGCCCGTAGCCGGTCGCCCGTAGCCGGTTGCCGGTCGCCCGTAGCCGGTCGCCGGTAGCCGGTTGCCGGCTAGCTCGCCGCCGGTCGCCCGTAGCCGGTCGCCCGCAGGGGCCATGTGGCTCCGAGTAACCTAGCTGGGGTATGGATGCCAACGGGTTTCGTCGCGCCTTCTTGGACTTCTTCGTCGGGCGCGGCCACACCGAGGTGCCCTCCGCCGGCCTGGTACCTCACCACCCCCGGGCGCCGCTTTTCACCAACGCGGGCATGAACCAGTTCATCCCCTACTTCTTGGGCGAGGAGATCCCGCCGTACAAGCGGGCTACCACGGTACAAAAGTGCGTACGGGTCCGGGGCAAGCACGACGACATCGACCAGGTGGGCCGGTCTCCTAAGCACCTCAGCTTCTTCGAGATGCTCGGCAATTTCAGTTTCGGGGATTATTTCAAGGCCGAAGCCATCCCCTGGGCCTGGGAGTTCCTGACCGAGGTCGTCGGCCTTGAGCCCCAAAGGCTATGGGTTACCGTCTATACAGACGATGATGAAGCGGCTGATATATGGGCCGATGGCGTCGGCGTGCCCCGGGAACGGATCCAGCGGACGGGGGCGGACAATTTCTGGGAAATGGGCGATACCGGTCCCTGCGGGCCATGTTCCGAGATCCATTTCGACCGGGGCGAGGCCTGGGGCCAGGGCGGTGGCCCCGTCGGTGGCAGTGAAGAGCGCTACGTGGAACTGTGGAACTTGGTTTTCCCCCAGTACGATCGCCAGAAAAATGGCGAGCTGGCCCGCCTGGCCAAGCCCGGTATAGATACCGGTGCCGGGTTCGAACGCTTTCTGGCTGTGGTCCAAGGCGTGCCGACCATCTGGGAGACCGACGTCCTGCGCCCGCTCATCTCGGCGGCCGAGTCCCTGACCGGGCGCACCTACGGCCGCGACGCCGAGACCGACGTGGCCCTGAGGGTGGTGGCCGACCACGCCCGGACCATGTCGTTCCTTATATCGGACGGGGTTTTTCCTTCCAATGAGGACCGCGGTTACGTGCTGCGCCGCATCATCCGCCGGGCTGTCCTCCGAGCCAGCGCGCTCGGTGTGCAGCGCCCCGCCTGCCCGGTCATGGTCGAGGCGGTAGTCGAGGTCATGGGCCAGGCCTATCCCGCTTTGGTGAAGAACGCCGATTTTGTGGCCAGCGTGGCGGGCCGGGAAGAGGAGCGTTTCCGGGCCAATCTGCGTGCCGGCATGTCACTGCTGGAGGCAGAACTGGCCACCGGCCATGAGGTGAGCGGCGAGGCGGCCTTCAGGTTGCACGACACTCATGGCTTTCCTATCGAACTGACTCGGGAGATAGCGGCAGACCGGGGTGCGCAGGTGGACGAAGCTGGCTTTGCCGCCGCCATGCAGCACCAGCGGGAGCAGTCACGCGAGGCTGGGAAAGGGGTACCCGTCGCCGAGCAGGCCAACCTCGCTAATTACCGGGAGATCTTGGACCAGTTCGGCCCCTCCATTTTTACCGGTTACCGCGGTACCGAGGGCGAAGGCCGAGTGTTGGCGGTCCTGGCGGCACCAGGCGGCAAGCAGCTGGAAGTATTTCTCGACCGCACACCCTTTTACGCGGAATCCGGCGGGCAAGTGGGCGATACGGGCACCATTTCCACCTCTACGGGTCGGGTGCGAGTGCTGGACACGACTGCCGCCCTCCCGGGCCTGCACCGTCACCTGGCCGTCGTCGAAGAGGGTTACATCGAACCGGGCCAGGAGGCCGCCGCCTCGGTGGACGCCGAGCGCAGGGCGGCCATCAGGCGCAACCACACCGGCACGCACCTGCTCCATTGGGCCTTGCGTGAAGTACTGGGCCAGCATGTGAAGCAGCAAGGCTCGCTGGTGGCACCAGACCGTTTGCGTTTTGACTTCACCCATTATGCCCCGGTCAGCCGGGCCGAGCTGGACAAGGTCGAGGATCTGGTGAACGCCCAGATCCTGGCCGACATGCTGGTAAAGACCGAGGAGATGCCGCGGGCCGAGGCGGAAGCCAAGGGGGCGATCGCCTTTTTTGGGGACAAGTACGGCGAGGTGGTGCGGGTCGTCCACGCCGGGGACAACTCGGTCGAGCTGTGCGGTGGGACCCACGTCGAGCGGCTGGGCATGATCGGGCCGCTTGAGGTCGTTTCAGAAAGTTCCATCGGGAGCAACCTGCGCCGGGTGGAGGCGCTCACGGGTACGGCCACCCTCGAACGCCTCCGGGTCAACGAGTCCCGGTTGGCCCAGGCCGCCAGCCTGCTCCGGGCCACTCCAGAGGAGCTGGTGGGTGCCATTGAGCGCCGGCTGGCCGAGCAGCGGGCCAAGGACGACGAGCTGCGTGCCGCTCGCCAGGGAGTTCTGGCAGCCGAAGCGGCCACGTTGGCGGGGTCGGCCAGCCCGACGGGCGCGGTGGTGGCCCGGCGGGACGGGCTTTCTCCGGACGGCTTGCGGGAGTTGGCCCTGGCCGTGCGTTCCCATGGGGTAGATGCCGTGGTGCTGGGGGGATGCCCCGAGGATGGCAAGGTCTCGCTGGTGGCTGCGGTGGCCAAGGGCCACGTCCCTAGCGCGCCCGATCTGGTGGCTGAGGCGGCTCGGATGGTGGGCGGAGGAGGGGGAGGGCGTAACCCCGAGCTGGCCATGGCCGGAGGGAGGGACGCCAGCCGGCTGGATGAGGCGCTGGCTGGCGCCAAACTACACTTACAGGGGGAGAACAGATGAACGTTGTACCGGGAGCGCCGGGACGGGCGCTCGGTGTCGATTTGGGGAGCCGCCGCATCGGCGTGGCCGTTTCGGACGACCGCCGCCGGGTGGCCACCGCGCTCACCGTGCTGGCCAGGACGGCCTCACCCGACGAAGACCACGCCCGTTTGGCCAACCTGGTCGGCGAGACCGGCGCCAACGTGGTTGTCGTGGGCCTGCCGCTGTCCCTATCGGGTGATCACGGGCCGGCGGCCCGGGCGACCGAGGGGGAGCTGGCTACCCTGCGCAGGAGGCTGGGCGTGCCCGTGGTGGCCAGCGACGAGCGCTACACCACCTTCATCGCTCGCCGGGTGTTGGCCTCCGGGGGCCGGCGCCGGGCGCTCCACCGTGAGGTCGTCGACCACATGGCGGCGGCCGCCATCCTGCAAACTTGGCTGGACCGGGAGCGGGCCCTCGGGGCCGGCCCTTCTCAGTGAGCGATCAGGCGGGTGCCGACCTGGAGGGCCCCCCGCTGGAGAGTGCTTACAGCTGGCCGGGCGACCTCGGTCCCGAGGCCGAGCCGGGCCCGGGCCGGGCGCCCGGGGTGCCCCGCCGGCGCTGGGCGCTGCGTCACCCCCTGGCCACGGTGGCCCTGGTCGTGGTGCTGGGGCTGGTGGTTGCGGGCGTGGTTGGTTACGTGCGGGTGAGCCATGACATCAACCCTCCCGGAGGGCCCGGTCCCCAGGTGACCGTGGTCATCCCGCCAGGGGCTTCGACTACCCGCATCGCCGGCATCCTGGCCAAGGCGGGCGTCATCCACGGCCCGGATGTCTTTAGCGTGTACGTGAAGCTCAATGGCGCCGGCCCGCTCGAGGCGGGGACCTACCACCTCGCCACCAACCAGAGCTACGCCAGTGTCATAAGGGCCCTGGAGAACGGCCCAGTACTGCTGACGAGCAAGCTGGTCGTCCCCGAGGGCTACACCATCGCTCAGATGGCTACGGCCGTCGCCCGGCTCCCTGGCATAGGGATCACCGCCCACGACTTCATGCAAGCCGCCACCGGAGGCGAGGTCCGCTCGCCCTACGAGCCCGCCGGGACCAACAGTTTGGAGGGCCTCCTTTTCCCTGCTACCTATCCCGTGGTGCAGGGCGAAAGTGCGGCAACGCTGGTCACCTACATGGTGCAGACCTTTGACTTCCATGCCCGCCAACTTGACTTGCCGGCGGTCGCCAAGCGGCTCGGCTACAGCCCCTACCAGGTCGTCACCGTTGCTTCCATTGTGGAACGAGAAGCCAAGTGGGCCGCCGACCGAGGTCCCATCGCCAGCGTCATTTACAACCGGCTTTCCCGGGGTATACCCATAGGCGCCGACTCGACGCTTCTCTACGGGCTGGGCAACCCGAAAGGACCGGTGGACTACAACTCGCCCAACCCTTACAACACCAGGCTCAACCCCGGCCTGCCCCCCACCCCCATCTCCAACCCGGGCATACCGTCGCTCGAGGCCGCCCTCCACCCCTCCAAGACCAGCTACCTCTACTGGGTGGAGATCAACCCGGACGGCAAGATGGGCTTTGCCACGACGCCGGCCCAGTTTGCCCAGTTGCAGGCCGAGTGCCGGAACGCAGGATTGGGATGCTGAAAACGCCAACTCCGAGGGCACCCGCACTCAGGGCGCCAGCCCGTGGCCGGACCGGGCCGTAGGGGCCGGCGGTCCACCGCCAACTGGCCCTCGGCGACCACCGTCGTGGCGGGGGTGATCGGCGACCCAGTGGCCCATTCGCTGTCGCCGGCCTTGCACAACGCCGCCTTCGAGGCACTCGGCCTGGACTGGGTTTACGTGGCTTTCCCGGTACCGGCGGGGCGGGCCGAGGTCGCCGTGGCCGCCATGCCCAGCCTCGGCATTCGCGGCCTGTCGGTGACCATGCCTCACAAGGCCGCGGCGGCCGCCGCTTGCCACCAGCTGAGCCCCGTGGCCGAGCGCCTGGGCGTGGTGAACACGGTCACCAACCGGTCGGGGCTGCTGGTGGGCGACAGCACCGACGGCGCCGGGTTCGTGGACTCGCTGGCCGAACTGGGCTGGTACCCAGAGGGCAAGCGCTGCCTGGTCATGGGAGCGGGCGGAGCGGCCCGGGGCGTGGTCCTCGCTCTGGCCGAGGCTGGCGCCCGCGCCGTGACAGTGGTGGCGCGCCGGGCCGAAGAGGCGGAGCGGGTGGCGTCGCTCGCCGGAGCGGTCGGGGCTGCCGGCCCGGTCGACGCGGCGGGGGAGGCGGACCTGGTGGTGAACGCCACGCCGGTCGGCATGCAAGGCCCGGTCGGGATGCAAGGCGCCGGGCCGAGTGAGGGCCAGCTGCCCCTGGGACTTGACCCGGCGCGCCTGGGCCCGGGCCAGCTGGTGGCCGACCTGATCTATGCCCCGGCAACCACGCCCCTGCTGGCCGAGGCGCGCCGGGCCGGAGCGGGCACATGCAACGGCCTGGGGATGCTTATCCACCAGGCGGCCCGCCAGGTAGTGATTTGGACGGGCCGGCAAGCGCCCATTGCCGCCATGTCGGCGGCGGCCCTGGGCGAGCTGGGCCAGCGAGCTGCCGTCTTTTCTCAACTTCGCTGACGAAGATGCCGAAGTAGTACCCGTACATTTCGGAGGCTGCCGTGTCACTTGAAGGTTCGCTCGAGACAATCTCTCTGCCCGACGTACTGGCTCTCCTGTCTGTCACCGCGAAGACGGGGGAGCTGCGGATCGAGTCCGGGAGCAGCACTGGGGCCATCTGGTTTGACGCCGGCCAGTTGGCCGGGTTCGACGCCAAGGGGCAAAAGACGGCGGCAGACGCCCTGTTTTACCTGCTCAGGTTGAGGGAGGGCGAGTTCAAGTTCCACACCGGCACCACGCCGGCCAATCCCGTTCCGCCCCAGGACGTGGCCCCCATGCTCGAGGAAGCCGAGCAGTGGCTGGCCGAGTGGCCGGCTATCGAAGCGGTAATCCCGGCCACGTCGGCCATGGTCCGCCTGCAGGACGAGCTGGCCTCCCCGGTCACGCTGGATCCCGAGCAGTGGCAGCTGATCGCCACCATCGGCTGGGGCCGGCCGGTGGGAGAAGTCCTGGCCGCCAGGGGAATGGGCGAGTTTGAAGGCTGCCAGGCGGTCAAGCGCTTGGTGGACATGCACCTGGTCGAGGTGGTCCCAGTAGGGGTCGAGCGTTCCAACGGCGACGCGCCCCCTGTCCGCACTTTGGCGGCTGTAGGTGCTTCTGTCGCCGGCCCGGGCGGGGCGGACTGGCAGGAGATGGACGACGTTTCGGAGCTGTCCGAGATCTGGGACGACGCCGACGGCCGGGTGGTCGCCGATGGCCAG
>JAKAWM010000186.1 GCA_021827285.1 Actinomycetes bacterium
AAACGGTGCGGAAAACGGGACTAGAAGAGCCAGCGCACGGGGCCTGGCCGCCAGGTCGAGCGCGGGTGCTGACAGCACCAAACCTGCCACCTGTCCGGGGTAGAGGACCGCATAGGCCGCGGCCATGGCACCTCCCATGCTGTGGCCGAGGAGCACCGGCGGTTGGCCAGCCGCCGCCCTCGCCGCTTCGGCCACCAGCCGGCCCACGTCAGCCATGACCCACTCGAGCTTTTCGATGTCGGCTCTGGGCCCTTCGGAAAGACCGTGGCCCCGCAAGTCAACCGCCCAAACCACCCAGCCCACCGCGCAAAGCGCGGGCCAGCCCTTCGTGACGGCCGGCGTGCTCGCCGAAGCCGTGCAAAAGTACGACCGAGCGCGATCTGGTGGTCCGAAGTGCTTCTGGAGAACCTTTAGGACCACCAGTTTCAATCCGGGAGGCGCCGGGCGCGGTTCCAATCCGGGAAGCGTAGGGGGCGACCTCAGGGACGGCAGGGGCACCGGGGGCGGCAGGGGCACCGGGGGCGGCAGGGGCCAGCGGCGCGGGCGCCCATAGCCGAGCGCAAAGCCGCCGTCCCCCTTCGCCCGCCACCTCCCACGTGCGGCAAACCATGGCCCCGTCTGGTGCCATCAGATGTGCTTAGGGAGCCATTCGACGAACCAGTAGATGCGGTAGACCATGTAGACGGTCACACCGACCAGGAGGAGCTTGAAGTGCCAGGGTGCTCCCTTGGCCTTCTGGAGCGTGGTGGTGCCAGCAGCCTCGGGCGGCATCGGCAGCACCCGTTGGCACGACGGGCAGGTACCGCCCTCCCCCATCTCGGGCAGGTTCCAGAACTTGCTGCAGTCCTCACACCAAGGCACCCTCCCAGGCTACGACCACCGAACGGGCAGCGGCCAGGACCGCCAAGGCCGCGGAAGGGGCAGTAGCCGGGACCGGCACGGCCACCGCGGGCAGGAGCCACGGAACGGGGACAGGATGTAAGCAATGCCCGCCTACACCAGGTCCGCCGACGGGACCACGATCGCCTACGAGAGACACGGCCAGGGACCGCCGCTCGTCCTTGTTTTCGGGGCGCTGTCTGACCGCCAAGCCCGCTTCGCCACCCCTGGCCATCTCCTCGACCGAGACTTCACGGTCTTCACCTACGACCGGCGAGGAAGGGGGGACAGCGGCGACGCCACCAATTATTCAGTACAAAAAGAGATCGACGACCTGGCCGCCGTCATCAGGGAGGCCGTCAGGGAGGCCGGCCAGGCAGCAGGCACCCCCGGTAGTGAGCCCGGAACTAAGGCTCACCTGTTCGGCCACTCCTCTGGTGCCATCCTGGCCCTGAAAGCGGCGGGCGCCGGCCTGCCCATCGACCACCTGGCAGTGTACGAACCGCCCTTCATCCTGGACGGTACCCGGACCCGGCCACCAGTGGACTTGGCCCGCCGGCTCCGTGACCTCGTCCACGAAGGCCACCGGGCCGAGGCACTGCGGCTGGATTTCACCGAGGCCATGCAATTTTCCCCGGAGGCGATCACGGGCATCGAGAGGGGCCCCTTGTGGGCGCAGTTCCTCTCACTGGCCCACACCCTCCCCTACGACATCGAAATATGCGGCCCCGGCAACTACATACCGATGGCTGATGTCGCCCAGATAACAGTGCCGACGCTTGTTATCGCTGGGGAAAAGAGCCCCGGTTGGATGCAGGCCGGCACCGCCGAGCTGGCAAAGAAGATCCCAGGCGCCCGCCATGTTACCCTCGCCGGTCAGGACCACGGCACCAGGCCGGCAGCTCTCGCCCCCGTGCTACGGGACTTCTATTTGATGCGGTAGCCGGCCCCGGGCAGCGTCTCGATAACCGGTGGATCTCCGAGCTTGCGCCGCAACCGGCCCATGGTCACCTGTACCGTCTTGGTGAAAGGGTCAGCATTTTCGTCCCAGACCTCTTCCAGTAGGTCCTCGGCACTCAAATAGCCGGGGCTCGCCCGCATCAACGCTTCCAGCAAAGCCATCTCTTTGACCGACAGCTCAACCGGGGTGCCGTCGCGCACCAGGCTCCGCCGCGTCGGGTCGAGCACCAGCCCACCAACCCGCAAAATGCGAGGCCGGGCGGCCGGGCGGCGCCGGGCCAGGGCGCGTACCCGGAGCACTAGCTCTGGGAAATGGAACGGCTTGGTCAAGTAGTCATCCGCGCCCAGGCCGAGGCCGGCCACGCGGTCCCCAGGCGCTCCAGAAGCGGTCAGCATGAGGACCATGGCCGCGTCCTCCTTTTCGATGAGCGTGCGGCACACGGCATCGCCGTGCACTCCTGGAAGATCCCGGTCCAAGACGACCACGTCGTAGCGGTTGATGCCCAGTTTTTCCAGAGCCTCCACGCCGTCGTAAGCTGTGTCGGCCGCTATCCCCTGGTCGCGCAGGCCTTCGGCAATATCATCGGCCAGGCGCCTGACATCCTCGACCACCAGGACCCTCACCGGTGCGCCACCACGGGAAGCTTGACGACCGCGACCAATCCACCCTCTGGACGTGAGCGCAGCCGTAGAACGCCGCCGTGCGCCTCGGCAATAGCCCGGGCTATGGACAAGCCGAGCCCGGCACCGCTGCCATCGGCCACCCGTTCGGTCCCCAACCTCCGGAACGGTTCACCCAGCTCAGCCAGCCGGGCCTCGTCGATGGCCTGCCCGCTGTTGGCAACCACCAAGCGTGCCATCCCGTTTTCGAGGTCATTGGAAATGCGGACCACGCCACCGGCCACATTGTGCCTGACCGCGTTGTCCACAAGGTTGAAGACCAGACGGGCCAAGAGCGTTTCATTTCCCCATAGCACTGCTGGCACCACTTCGTTCTCGACGTTCAGACCGAGGCGGGATATATCGCTCCGGCGGGCGTCCAGGGCGTCTTCGACCAGGCCCTCCAAGGGGACCTCGGCCTCCTCGCCCAAAGCACCCCGCTGCGCCCGGGCCAGCACCAGCAGCCCGTCCAACAAATGGTCGGCTTGGTCCAGGCCTTCTTCCAGCTTGGCGGCGAGAGCCCGAGTGTCAGGGCTCGGGCTGGGCTTGCCCATGGCTACATCGAGCGATGTTCGCATCATGGCCAGGGGTGTGCGCAGTTCGTGGGCCGCGTTGGCCACAAAGCGGCGCTGGCCTTCGAAAGCCTTCTCCAACCGGCCCAGCAGGCCGTTGATGGTCTCCCCGAGGTCCCGCATCTCGTCGGCTGGGCCGCTCACAGCTAGGCGTTCGTGCAGGTTCTCCTCGGACATCTGGCGGGCCGTGGAGGTCATGGCCCGGAGCGGCTGGAGGGCTCGCCCGGCCATGACCCACCCGAGCCCGATGGAGACGATGGCCATGATGCCAAGGGCGATGCCCGACTCGACCAGGAGGCGGTTCAGCTCGCCCTGGGTGGGTAGGGCCGCGACCACCCCCCTCTGGAGGACCACCTGCCCGGCCGCGCCCATGACCTGGACGGGTGCCAGGTAAGCAGGTGCCGACAACCGCGCCCCGGACTGAGCAAAGGGGGGAGATGTGACGTTGGCGCCGAGCTGGGGGGCGCACGCCTTCAGCGCGGACCGGTAGGCAACGCTGCCCGGGCCCGCATGGACCTCAAGCGACCCCCCGTTCGGTGTGAACCTCACCTGGGTAACCACCCCGTGGGCGCGCAAACACTTGGCGAAGCGCATCAGTTCGGCCGGATTGGCTGGCTTGGCAACGACCGCCTCGAGGCCGCCGTTCGGCCCCCCGAGCACATTGAACTGGGCGTGCACCCTCTGCTCGGCCAGGAGCCCGTACGTGATACCCAAGAGCGCAGCCCCCGAGGTCAGGAACAGGGCGCCATAAAGGGCGGTGAGCCGCATGCGCACCGTCCGCCTCGGCAGGTGCATCCATTTTCGAGGCGCGAGCACCGGCCTCCCTCTCATAGGCCCAGGGTGCAGCCTGAGCAGTAACAACAGGGTAACGGCGCCCGTTTGGCCGGTGTTACCGCCTTGCACGTAGAACCCAGGATATGAACAGATCCATTGTCTTGGCCGGCCTCGTTGGCGGGCTCGCCCTCCTGGCCGGCGCCTGCGGAGGGGGGGACCCCAGTGCGGTCGCTCACCTGGGCAACCACAGCCCCACGACAGTCACCGTGCCCCCGGCAGCGGCGGGCAGCGGCCCGGTCCCGGTCGCTAAATTCTCGACGGCACTGGCCTACTCTAAGTGCATGCGGTTACATGGTGTGGCCAGCTTCCCCGACCCGGGTAGTGGCGGCGGGATCTCCATCAGCTCAGGCAGCGGGATCAACTTTGGCTCTCCCGCGTTCCGTGCGGCCCAGAAGGCGTGCCGCAACCTGCTGCCTAACGGTGGCCAGCCAACCCCGGCGCAGCAGCAAGCCGCTCTGGCCAATGCTTTAAAGTTCAGCAAGTGCATGCGTTCCCACGGGATAGCCGACTTCCCCGACCCCCAAACAGGACAGAGCGGTGCCGTTGGCATCAGGATCAATGGTGGGGCCGGGAGCGACCTAAATCCCAATAACCCCCGGTTCCAGGCCGCCCAGGCCGCCTGCCAGAAGATCCTGGGCGGTCCGAAGGGCCCCGGGCACGTCCCGCAGGGGCCGGGGGGGTCTGAAACCCAGTCGGCTGGCTGAGCGCTGCCCGCTCGAGCGCAGCCCTGTTGAGCGCCGGGGTGGCTGCCATCGCCGTGCTCATTAGCTTCCCGTTGCCGGCCGGGATGGATGCCAACTCGACCCCGTTCCGCCGGGCCCGGGAGATCTGCGAAATGCTCATACCGCCCGGCCTGCCCTACAGCAAACAGGCCGAAGGGGGCCAATGAGCCATGGTGGTTAACGGCAAAAGGGCAGCCGGCCTGAGCCGGCCGCCCTTTTTGCGGGCCAAGGTGACTAGAAGTTGTACTTCATGTAATTGGCCTTGGTGAACTCCAAAGGTGCCGAGTAGATAACCGTGTTCTTGGTGGCACCGGTGATCTTGCTAGGGGCGGCAGCCACGGTGAAAACGCGGTTGAGGCCCACGGAGGCCCCGTTGAAGCTCTGCACCTTGCCGTAATTGGTCCTAATCCCGCACCACTGGGAAGGTGACGGGTTGGCCGGCGGGGTGGTGGCAGTGCATTCGGGGGCTCCATGCGCACCTTCATAAGCGAGGCGGGCCATCAGCATGTCGAGCTTGCCCTGGCCGATCTCGTCCCAAAGGAAAAGGGCCTGCATCGAGTTGTTGGCGAAATAGGTCCGGTTCTCCTTCGGGGGGCCGATGCCGAAGTCACCGATCTGGCCGGACTTGTGCAGGTTGGCAATGGCCTCAGCGGTGCCCACGCAAGCGGCGCTGTCGATGCAGATAATCGACTTGACGCTCGGGTAGGAGTGGATGATGCCTTCGGCCACCGAGAGAGAGGTCGACTGGATGGACTGGCCATAACCGATGGTTACGAGCTTCAGGCCCGGGTATTTCTGGGCCAGGTAGGTCTTCATGGCGCCGATCCAAGCCAGCTGGATGGTGGCGTCGGGAGTGGACGACATGATCGCGATCTGGGCCTTCGGGCCGGTGAACTTCGCCACCGCGTTGATCAAGGCCGCGCCGATGGTGTTATAGGCGGTGTCCTGCATGAAGAAGTCGCGGGCGGTGGGCACGTCGGAGTCGTAGGTGATCACCTGGATGCCGGCCTTCATGGCCTCTTGAAGGACGGGCGCAGGCACCGTCGGGTCGTCGGACGACATCGTGATGACGTTGTAGTGCTGCGCGATCTCAGCTTTGAAGATCGCTACTTGCCCTTCGGCCGAGGCCGTCGCCGGCGCGGTGTAGGTGAAGCTGATACCGAGCTTGTTGGCGACCTGCTTCGCCCCCTGCTCGTTGGCCTCGAAGACCGCCAAGCCGAGCAGCTTGGGGACCATCGACACCTTGATCGTGGGTAAGCTGGCAGCGCTTGCGGGAGATGGGGCCGCAGTGATGGCTGTTGGCACGACCATCGCTAAAGACACCGCTGCGGCACCCATCCTCCAAACCAGTTTGTGCTTGATTGTCCTAACTGGCTTCAATTGCATTCCTCCTCCTGTCAGTGCCCCAGGCCGGAGCCCGAGGCACGTTTCTTTTTCCCCCCAACCTGCGCCTGGTGGGTAAACCCCAACGGCGCAGGGACCTGCGGGCGACGAGGCCCGGCACATCTGCGGGCAACGAGGCCGAGCACGTCTGGCCGGCCCCCAACCTAAGGA
>JAKAWM010000187.1 GCA_021827285.1 Actinomycetes bacterium
GAAGTGGGGCCATGCCTCTTCCGCACTACGCTCGAGCGAGAAGCCCACCGCCTTCAGACGTTCGACCGCTTCGGCAAACTCCTCGTACCGCAGCTGAATGTCGCCATCGGGATCAGGGTCGTTGTCAACGGGCATGTGGAGAGCGCCCGCGATCTGGCGAAGGGCGGTGAAGCCCATGCGCAGTGCCAGGCGCGGCTCGAGCCGTTCCCGGCTGGGGGCCAGAGAGAGCCATAAGGCCGCCGAGTCCATGACCGCGAGCAGGCCGACGAGCCAGGAAAAAAGAGAACGGGGGGAGCGGAAACGGATCAGGACGGGGTAATTGGAGTGCGACTCGGCTACGTCGGCGGCCCAGCGTTCCCAGCGGGCGTAAAGCTCGGGCAGGTCGTCCGGCGCCCGCACGCCATAGCGGGTGCGGGCCAGCAGCTCCGGCCCCCACGGGGGCATCCCGGCCCGGACCTCGAGGAGGGTGACCTCGGCCTCCCGGCGGTTGAAGGCGCTGTAGAGGGTGGGAAGGTACGCGATCTGCAGGGTGATGACGAACAGGCCGCTCAGGGCGGCCAAGATGTCGGCCGATGTCGGACCGGCTCCCGGGGTGGCGGCGAAGCCGAGCGTGAACATCGAGCTGGCGGCTTCCCGGGCTGCCGCGCCCGGGCCTCCTACCGAGGGCCACAACACAAGGAGCCAAGCCAGCTCGTAGGCCCCCAGCCAGGTGAGCAGTTGCGCTACCAAGAAAACCGGTGCTTGGGCGGCCAGCACGAGGTCCTTTTTCTCGTAGTCCCTGAAGCGTACGGTGAGGAGGCGAAAAAAAGCGTCCACTACCGAGTCGATGAGCCGTGACGAAAGGCTCCAGCCCGCTCGGGGGACCACGAGGACACGCAAGACGTTGGCCGTCGTGGCCAGCACCAGGGCGACCCCCAGCACGACCGCGAGGACATGAGGCAGGATCACCCAATCGAGTCTGGCGGATCCGAGCCGCTGGGGCACGGATATGGCCGGGCCGGCGGGCCAGCGGCCATGGAGGCCAGTCAGCGGGCAGCCTCAGGCTTCGCCCGCGGCCAGTTCGCGGAGGCGGCGCCCGGCCTCGTCCGGGTCGACCGGGTTGAACATCAGGCCCGAACCCAGTTCGCCCGCGGCCACGTAGCGGGCTACCCCCTTGGCCCGGTGGGTGGGCGCAATGTGGAAATGCACATGGGCTGCCGGCCAGGGGTGCCCATCGGTGGGCCGTTGGTGGCACCACAGCATGTAGGGCATAGGCTCAGCGAACAGTCCGTCCAAGGCCCGTAGTGCCCGGCCAAGTACGTCCACCAAGCCGGCGTGCGTCGAGGTGGTCTCGGCCAGGTCTCCCGCGTGTGCTTGCGGAGCCACCAGCAACTCGAAGGGGTATGAAGGCGCCCAGGCAGCCCAGGCCTGCCAACCACCGCTTGTGGTGACAACCCTCTGCTCATGGGAGGGGCCTGCTTGCCCTTTCCCCAAAAGTTCTTCGCATATGGCGCAGGCCTCATCGCGTAGCTCCAGAAGGGGGACAGGCGGGACCTCCCCGAACGCATAGATCTGCCCGTGGGGATGGGGGATGGTGGCACCCACCTCGGCGCCCCGGTTCTCGAACACGAGCACGTAGCCGACATCGGGCCGGGCGCCCAGGGCCGACGAACGCTCGGCCCAGAGGGACACGACCAGGCCCAGTTGCTCGGCGTCCAGCCCGCCCAGGCTCTGGTCATGTTCGGGTGAGAACAGGACCACCTCGCAGCGGTCGTCGGGCAATGCCGGCCAGCGGTTCTTGAACCAGCGCACCCGGTAGGGCTCGGGAGCTTCCAGGCCCCCGGGGCAGAACGGGCAGCCCGAGCTGGGCCGGTTGGGCCGATGCTGGCGGGCTCCCACCACCACCACTTGGGCCCGGGTGAGCGGGTCCTGCCTGAAAGCCATGGCAGACAAGTTAGCCGCCCTGCCGGAGGGGGGTGCCTGGGCCGCGGCCGCTTCTCTTGGTCCTGGTCAGACGACTATTTTGCGTCCAGCGCATCATGACGCTGACTGCAATGGTACACTGACTGCAAGATGATGCCAACGAGTACAGAGAGGCCCTCCCTCCGGGAACGCAAGAAGCTGGCCACCCGCCGCCTGCTCCAGCGCACGGCTCTGGAGCTGGTGGCCCGGCAGGGTTATGCCAACGTGACCGTGGAAGATATCGCCGAAGCGGCCGAGATCTCACCCCGCACCTTCTTCAACTACTTCCCCTCCAAAGAGGCAGCCTTGTTCGGTTTCGACCCCGAGCGCGAGGAGGCACTGCGCCAGCGGCTGGTGGACCAGCCGGCTACGCTCAGCCCTCTGGACGCGCTCAGGGCCGTGTTCGTCGAGGAAGTCTGCACCCTTTCCCATGAACTGGGCGAACTGGGAGGCGACGCCGCCACCTGGTTGCGACGGATGAAAGAGGCACAGGGCGATCCGCAAGTGATGGCGGCCCGGGCCGCCCATGCGGCGAAAATGGAGCGGGCGCTGGCCGCCGGTCTGGCTGAACGCATGGGGGTGGGCGAGGAGGACCCGTACCCGGTCCTGGCGGTAAGTGCGGCCATGGGCGCCATGCGGGCGGCTATGAGGATGTGGGCGCAGCTGGGGGAGACCATCGAACTGGCCGCTCTGGTCGATGCCGCCTTTCGTGCCCTGGGACAGGGGCTGCCGCCGGACTGCCTGAAAGAACTAGTAAATGGAAAGAGGAAAGGACGTTCAAGATGAGCGAGGCCCACTACTCTCCCGGCGGGGCGGCGCGCCCAGGAGCGGGCCCAGCGCCTCAGGGCGCCGCCAGCTTGGCCGATGGCGCCGCTGGGCAGGTTATCCCCGGCCTCAGCCACCGCCGCATCCTCGTCATCATCGGCGCCCTGATGCTCGGTATGTTGCTGGCCGCCTTGGACCAAACCATCGTGTCCACGGCCTTGCCGACCATAGTCGGAGACCTCGGGGGCGCCTCCCATATCACCTGGGTGATAACCGCGTACCTGTTGACATCGACGGTTTCCGCCCCCGTGTGGGGCAAGTTGGGCGACCAGTACGGGCGTAAGAAGTTTTTCCAAGCGTCTATCTTGATCTTCCTGGTGGGCTCGGCCTTTTCCGGGCTGAGCAGCTCGATGGCCCAGTTGGTGGCCTTCCGGGCGCTGCAGGGCCTCGGTGCCGGCGGGCTCATGGTGGGCACCCAGGCCATTGTCGGCGACGTAGTCTCACCGCGTGAACGGGGACGCTATGTGGGGCTTTTCGGAGCCGTCTTCGGGGTGGCCAGTATCGTCGGCCCGCTCCTAGGTGGCCTCTTCGTGGACACCCTGTCGTGGCGGTGGATTTTCTATATCAACCTGCCGATCGGCGCCCTCGCCCTAGCCGTCGTGGCGGCGGAGGTGCCGGGACAGCTCCGGCGGGTGCACCACGTGATCGACTACCTGGGAGCCGCGGCGCTGGCGCTGGCTGCCAGCGGGCTGGTCCTGTCTACCAGCCTGGGCGGGACCACCTACCCGTGGGGGTCCTGGCCCATTATTGCCATGGCCGTTGCGGGCGTCGCCCTACTGGTGGTGTTCGCCGTTGTCGAGCGGCGAGCGGCCGAGCCGGTGCTCCCCCTGCACTTGTTCGCCAATCGGACCTTCTCGGTGACCAGCCTGGTCGGTTTCATCGTCGGCTTTGCCATGTTCGGCGCCGTCACCTATTTGCCCGTGTTCTTCCAGGTGGTAAAGGGCATGTCCCCGACCGCCTCGGGCGTCCAGTTGCTGCCGCTCATGGCGGGGCTGCTGATTGTCTCCACCGTCTCGGGCCAGCTCATTGCCAGGACGGGCAAGTACCGGTTCTGGCCCATCGCGGGCTCGGCCGTGGTCGTCTTGGGCCTGTGGCTACTGTCGCTCATATCCCCGACTACATCGGGCTGGCGTGAGGTGCTGTACATGCTCGTGCTCGGCATGGGGATCGGCGGCGTGATGCAGGTCCTGGTGATCGTGGTGCAAAATGCCGTGCCCCACACTGAGCTGGGCGTGGCCACTTCTGCGGCTACCTTTTTCCGCTCCATGGGCGGGTCCTTTGGGACGGCCATTTTCGGCGCCATTTTTGCCAATGTCTTGGGAGGTAACCTGGCCCGCGACCTGCATGGGGCCAAGCCGCCCAGCGGCTTTGCCAGTGCCGACATAACCCCGGCCGCACTGGCCCATTTGCCTACTTTGGTACGCCACGGCCTGCAGCTGGGTTACGCCCAGTCGGTGCAGACGGTGTTCATGGTGGCCGTTCCGATCGCCGTCCTGGCCTTCCTGGCTACCTGGCTCATACCGCATGTGGAGCTCAGGCGCTGGACCGGTGAGGCGGCTGCTACCCGGGAGGCGGGAGCCCCCTCGGGCACCCCAGCTGAGGCCTCTCAGGCGGTTTTGGTAGCGGCCAGCTCTTCGGTCCGCGTGCCGGAGTGAACCGTGCTCGGGTGCCCGGTGCCGGGAGGAGCCTGACCGGAGACTGACTCGACCAAGTAATCGGAGATATCCCGAAGGACGATCGTCCCGTTTGCCGCCTTGCGGAGGTTGACGAGGCAGATGGGGCACATGGTGACGCACTGCGCCCCGACCTCGCTCAGCTGCTTGACCCGTTCCGCGGCCACCGCGGCGGCCTTTTCCGGGTAAAGCGCCTCGGCAGGGCCCCCGCAGCACCACGTCCGGGTGCGGGCGTTGTCTGGTTCCCCCACCGTGAAGCCGGCCGCCGCGAGGAGCTGGCGCGGCGCTTCGACCACGTTTTCGTACCGGGCGTAGACGCAGCTGTCGTGGACCACGACTTGGCCCGAAAGGGGTTTGCCTACCGGCAACTCGAGGTCGGCCAGCACCTCCAGGTAGCTCCGCACCTGCACGTCGTAGCCCTCCACCAGCTTGGGGAACACGCTGCGCAGCATGTTGGTCGTGTGGGGGTCGATGGTGATTGCCTCCCGGACACCGTACTTCTTGAAGATCCCGGCCACCCGGCGGGCGTGGGCAGCTACGACCTCTTCGGCACCGAGGTCGTAGGCGAGCGCCCCGGTGTAAAGGTCGTCCTCGTAGAGGTAGCCAACTTCAACACCGGCTTTCTTCAGCAACTGCGCCACGTTTGTAGGTACTCGGTCGTACTCCTTGCTTTCCGCCCGGCTCGGCCGGGCGATCACCGATATCCCGTTCACCATCCGGTTGAGCCGGCGGCCCACGCCGGTGAAGCGGGCGAGCGGGGTATTGCCGAAGCGCTGTTCCAAGCGGACGAGCCGCTCGATGTAGGGGACCAGTTGGTACATCGTCCCGGTGTAGATCACCCTCTCGCCACCGCGGGGGAGCCCGAGCTCACGTGCCCAGCGGGTAGCCCGGCGGGTGGGGATGGGGAGGACAGAACCGCGCAGGCGCAGGTTGTCAGCTAGCACCCCGATGACATCGCGAGTTGGCAGCGGCATCAGCCTTCCTCCTCCAGTAGCCAGCGCCGGAGCGTGTGGATATTGTCGGTTATGCCGACGCCAGCGGGGCAGCTAGCCTCGCACGCCCGGCAAAGCAGGCAGGAGAAAACTGCCTCTTTCTCAGCCCTTAGTTGCTCGTCGAACCCGAGGACCCCCAAACGCATGACCAGCCTGGGGAGCACGTCGATCCCGAGCGGGCAGGTGGCGGTGCACATACCGCAGTTCATGCACACTTCGGCGTCGAATGTGCCGAGCGCATGGAGCTTGGTGGCTAGGAGCGAGCCGGCGAGGGTGCGGGGGCCGATGAGCGTGCTGGAGGCAGCGAGGGTGCTCATGGCGCCTTCACCGCCCCGTAGCGGAAGTAACCTTCGTCGGTCTCGTCTTGTTCGGCCACGTAGCCGTATTTTCGCATCCCCATCACCCAGACCAGGACCTCGTTCTCCGGCAGCCCGGCGTGCCGGGCCAGCTCCGGCACCGTGAGCGGCCCATCGCTCAGAAGCCGAAGTAACCGTCTACGGACCAGCGGTTCTTCCCGGATGACCTCACGGATTTCGCGGATAGGATCACGCCTCATTTCACGCCTCCACCAGTAGCCCATCGATCATCGCCCGGACCTGGGCGTCGGTGTAGCCGTGCAGGTCGATGGCGTCCTCTGGGCAAACCGGCACGCACCCTCCGCAGCCCTTGCAGGCAGATGCGTCGATGGTGGCCAGCTCGTGGGTGTCGCCACCATGGAGCGATATGGCCGCGAACGGGCAAGAGATCG
>JAKAWM010000188.1 GCA_021827285.1 Actinomycetes bacterium
CGATCTCTCGTGGACGTCTTATGCGGCCGGCCGCCTAAGACGGCAACAACCACCAGATCGACCGTATCGAGAAAGAAGCCGAGGCCCGCAACGTAAAAGCCCCCATCGTGGTGGACTCAATTCACGTACTTGAATATCTGTGGGGCTCCGTGTGATGATTTTTCGCCGAGGGCGACCCAGCTGCCGAGGCCTGGGCGCACGACAGGGCCCTTGCCGTCTTGGAGGGCGAGGCCCGGGAGGTCGCCGCTGGCATCAGGCGCAGGGCTACTGCAGTGGGCCTCAGCAAACGAAAGCCCACCAAGGCCGACGCCTGCGCCGTGTACCTGGTGAACAAGGCCCCCTACCTTGACTACCCGGCCGCCCTGGCTGCGGGTTGGCCAGTGGCGAGCGGTGTTATCGAGGGTAGGTGCAGATATTTGGTTGCTGACCGCATGGACATAACCGGCGCCCGGTGGAGCGTCGAGGGAGCCGAGGCCGTCCTCAAGCTACGAGCCGTGCGCGCCAACGAGGACTTCGACGAGTACTGGAGCTTCCACCTGCGACGAGAAAAGCACCGGGTGCACGAGGCTCGTTAGGCCAACCGGACGCTACCAATGGCCGCCTGACTGTCACTCTGAGGAAGCCGCACCCATTTCAGATCTTCGAGCGTTTCCTGCACACAGGTCAGCAATCCCGTGATCCCGATGTCGAACACGCGCTCGAAGTCTTTGGACGCGTTGAGAACACGTTCGTCACGCCGCCGTTTCTGAACGCGGTCCAGAGAACTGCGGAGACGGTCCCGAGATCCGTGTTGATCGTAGCGATGGTCGATCGGATCATCGCGGGATCCGTGGCGTCGCATTGAAAGGCCGTGGCGTCGATGCCGATGGCCTTCAGTCGGGAGACGCCGTCGGCGAGTCGGTCGGCGCTTTGCCCGAGCGAGGCGCAGCTGGCCCTCGGGCTTGACAATGTCCGCGCCCAACGCCCGAGATAGCTGTTGGCGCATTACGAGCGTCCCAATCTCCATCGAGACGATCGAGGCCGCAAACGCAAGCGGGTCGAAACCCGGTCTTTGTTGTACGCTTTGAGCCAGTCCTCGGTGAGACTCACCATCTTTTTGGGCATGCGTTCAAGCACCGCAGCGGGTGGACGCCTGACCCAGCACCCTGTGTAGACGGGCGGGGTGAGCGTCACAGACCTCTTCCTAGCCCATGACGCCCCCTTCGCCCAAATAGAGGACCCGGAGCCGAAAGACCTCTGACGGGCTTGCGACCATCGTCAACAGCGTGCCAACAGGACCTGCTCAGGAACTAGGGATGCTCGGGACGACCCACTGGATGATACCAAGAGACCCGATGCCCGAGCCCGGGGTGCCTGAGCTCTGCATCAAGATCCGCAACTTGGTGGTCGTGACCGGGTCGAAGGTGATCTGGTTGAACGTGTTGATGGCGGTGGGCTCCCCGCTCTGGGCCTTCACGTCGGCCCACGCGCTGCCGTCCCAGTACTGGACCACCCACGACGAGGGCGGGAGCAAACCAGCACCGTCATCAGCCCAGTAGACATCCGTGCCGTTGGTCGTGACCGGCGAACTCCAGTCCAGCTCGACCCACTGGGTCCCGACCACGGGCCAGTCGCCCCAGTAGGGCGTCAGGTCGTTGTCGTCGCTCGACTGGATCGGGTAGATCCCGTTGTTGATCGCCGAGACCGTCGTCCATGGCGAGGTATAGGAAGCCGACGCCGTAGCGGTGAGGGCAAGGTCCACTGCCCCTGGCGGCAGCGGCAACGGCTTTTGTGCGATCACCCACTGCTCGGAGCTGACCGTGCCCGAGACATTGTCCGGCGCACTGTACGTGACGTCGGCGACGAGCCCATTGCCCCCCTGCGCGTCGGCGGACGGCGTCACTTCGTAAGTGACGGTGGCGGCGTGCCCCGGGGCGATGGTGGGGAGGCCATTGGCCGTTGCCGTCAGGCTCGTCCACCCAGTCGGTACCTGCAGGCCGACCTGGACGTCGCTGAGCGTGGTCTGGGCGTTGTCGGTGAGGGTGACCGTCGTCGTGGTCTGTTCGCCCGCGGTCAGCGTGGGCTGGCTGTGCGTCCCGGGCACCGTGCTGACGGTCTCCACTGACACGGTGGGCCTGGCTGACTGGCCGAGCTCCACCTCGACCGACCTCTCGCCAAAGGAACGAAGGCCTCTCGCGTCGATTGTCACTGTGTGGGTGGTGGCGTCGTAGGTGCCGCCGAAGACCCTCCTCACGCCGGCGTCAGCGAACACCGGGAGCTGGACCTCGATGTCATTGGTGGGCAACTGCCCATAGAGGCTCACCCGCACAATGCGGCCCCCGCCGCCTCCCAAGACATCGATCCGCATGCCATAAGTAGCGCGGCGGCCGGTCGTCTCGTTGTAGGAGGAAGTGATGTTGTTGACCGCAATTGTCTGCCCCGGCACGACCCACGCGTCCGGCACGCCACGGCCGACATAGAGGACCGTTTTGTAGTTGAACGAGCCGTCGTTACCCGTGCTAGAGACCAGGCCCGGGGCGACAAGGGACTGGAGCAGTGCCTGGGTCTGGCCGGCCATCGGCCAGACGTACGGGATGGCACCGAACTCCGGTGCAGCGTGGCTGCCCGCCCAGGGGTTGTCGGGGCTCGGGGCCGAGCCATTGGCTTCCCACCAGGCGTTCGGGCCGCCGGTCGTGGTGGCGATCTGCCATGCATAACTCGTGATCGGTAGGTCGCGGTAAGCGTTGCCGTAAAGTGCACCCTCTGCGTAGGCGGTGTTGAGGGCGACGCTGTAGCCGGTGTAGGCGCCGAAGGACGGGTACGGCACGCCAGTGCCTTGGAGACGGCTGAAGCCGGTCTCGTAAAGGTTGTCGGTCTCGGCCGGGTCGGCGAGGACCCCGTTCAGCTGACCGCCCTGCAACATGATCTCCCAGACGTTCTGGCCCCAGAGGTTCGAGCCTGCCCAGTTGGCGTCGTTGGCGGAGTTGCAGCGGTCGCCCGTGATGGGGACATTGACCTCGCAGGGAAGGAAATCGAAGTGGTTTGCTGCTTGGTTGGCGGCGAGCCCTGCGTTGACCGCGTCCAAGAGGTTCTTGTACGCACCGTTGGCCCACTGGGCCTCCGCCGTGTCCCCGATCCGGGTTGCGACGTACTTGTAAGCGGCCAACCCAGCCAGCGCGGTCTCGTCGTCGAACAACCACGTGCCGCCGGAGTCGTTGTCGTACGAAGGCTTTAGGTACCCCGTGGCCGTGTTCAGCTGCGAAAGGTAGTCCGTGTGCATCAACGTGTACAGGCTCGGGCCCCATTGGCTAGAACTGTCAGCGAAGTACTTGCTCACGAAGGCCGTGTCGTTGGTCAGTTCGAGATACGTAGCCCACGCGATCGGCGTCCGCCATGGGCCGTCCCAGTACCAGTTCGCGCCGTGCTCGTTGAAGCTCGGGGACTCCGAGATCCTTGCGTTCAAGAGGAGGCTCTGCGCGTCGGTGAAGTCGCCCAACTCAAAGCGGTTGGCGAGGATCCCTGGTATGTCGTGGTTCAGCTCGTAGGCGTAGTTGTTCGCTCCCGAAAATTGTGCCTCACCCACCTGCACGATCCTCGTATAGATGAACGCTGCCTTATAGGCGTTGTCGATGGCCGTTCCAGGGTCCTCCAGCTTGTTGGTGTGGGCTAGCATGACATTAGGCAACGAGAGCTGGGGGATGACCGAGAGCTGCCCCTCCCAGTAGCGCGCCATGTGGTGGTACGCGACGTCGTAGGACAGGGCACCAAGGTTCCCCCTGGCCGGGGCGAGCTCGCTGACCGGTGGCAGCGGTACCGTCGTGCTGAACATGTCGACCGCTGCGACGAAGTCGTGGTTCACCGTCTGGCCTGGCTGCACCGTGTCGGGTGCATTGTTGAGCGAGACCAGGTTGGGGCCCGACTGGCCGGGCGGTACGTCGACCGGCGCTGTGCCTTCGTTGGTCACGCTCACCCGTGTGTACACGAGCTCGACCGCTTTGTCGTTGATAGCCTGCTCGCTGGCAAAATCGGTGATCGAGATGGCCACGCCGTCGCGCGTGAACGAAGTGGTCATCGCCGGCAGGTAGCCGTCGGCCTCCGTCCACTGCACGGACCCCGCCGGTGGGGCTTGGCCGGCCGCGAGGCCGTAGTCGTAGGCACTGAAGGAGTACATAGCGCCGCAGTAGGACCGCCCTCGCTGCTCGTAGGTGACCGGCACGCCCCGTGCGAAGTAGGACCCCGACAGGTACTCGAACGGTGGGTAGTAGTTCCCCTGCCAGCCGATGACCGTCTGGTTGGCGTACCCGAAGCCGTAGGGGTCGCTCGGGGTCGGGAAGTTCGTGCCGTAGTCCCTGGGCAGCGCCGAGTTGTGGCAGATATTGACCGGCAGCGTGGGCATGGGCTGGAGCGGCTGGAGTTGCCCCCCGCCCCCTGGACCGCCCCCGTAGCCGGTCCCCTCCTCCGGCCCTGGCATAACGGTACCGGTCAGCGTGGGCGTGCCCCCCACCTCCCCGGCGAGGGGTAAGACCGTGCCCGTCCGGGCTCGTGCCCCCGCGTTCGCGCCCTGCCCCGCGGCCGCGGGCACCGCCGTGCTTGTCAGCGCGACCAAGGCCGTGAACAAAGTTGCCGGCAGCCACGTGCGGCCGCGCCCGCCTACCCTCATTAGAAACCCCTCCCACCTCGACCCCACGCCACGATGACCTAGAGAAAACCTTTGCCCATTATTGCCACCACGGAGAGTTCTGTCAAGAGCTCACTCAGCGTTGGGGGTGGGATCCCCTGGAGTGACGGTTCGCCGGTCGTGACTTCGCTGGCCTGAAAGTCTGGCCGGCCTGGACCATCCACCACTCGCGCTTGCGGTCGACTTAGATGTCTGTAGCGAGGAAGCACGACAGGAAGGAGCTACGCCGGCCCCGAGACAAGCTCGGAGCCGGTGGCCCCTGCGGGGCAACTGTGAAATAGCGCCACTTGCGGTGACAACGTGAACCGCCTTTGTCGCTGTAGGGCCCCAGGGGTACGGCAAAGGGGATGCCGCCAGGAAAATGGGGAGGGGCGGACGGGGGATGCAGGTAGCTGGTGCTCACCTCGGGGGCGGCATCCCCTTTGCCTGTGATCGTGGGCGTGGCGCACCTCCGGGGTGTCAAGGCCACGCTGCGGGACGCCGCCACGGTCCGATCGCCCTTCGGGCCGCTCCCTCCGGTCGCTGATCGGCCGGGCTCCGTGTCCTCGCTCGGGGGCCTTGACACCCCTGGCCCTCCGGTCCCCCGGCCTGGGGCTGGTGGGCTACGGACGGGCCCTCGGGGCCAAGGGCCCTCCTGTTGCTGACGCCCGCCACGGGCTCCGCGCGGCGCGGCGCAGCCGAGGAGCTCAGCTCGGGCGGCCAAAGAAACACTCGCGAGCCTGTTGCGCCTGGGAGGTCCCCAAGCGACGATGATGCTGGCGCCGCAGGTGGCGGCCCGAGAAGGGAGGAGGGCCGCCGTGAGGGCCAGGGACGAGCTGAGCCGGAGGAACAAGGCGCCGTTGGAGGGCAGCTACGACTGCGTTGACCGGGTGGTGCTGAACGCCTACATGCCCCCCTGCCACTCCCCGGGAGGGTTCCGTTCCTGGTGGAGGCTCTGGCACAAGGGCTCCGACGCCACCCTGGACGACACCCACCTGATCCGCCTGGCCGGCCGGTTCGCGCGGCGGGTGCGGGCCTGGGGGGAGGCCAACGGCGTGCCGGTCGTCGACTGCGAGCCCGGCGAGCGGAAGCACCTGATCGCCGGGGACTACCTGTCCAAGCACGAGGTCGGCCCCGGGGTGTTCATGGTGCTCGTCGCGAAGGCGGTGGCCCCGACGTGGAAGGTGACGCGCTCCAAGTCCGGCGTGCTCGTCAACTTGGCGAAGAAGAACAGCTTCGTGAAGCACTATTCCTTTTATGTGATGGACCCCGAGTGGGGGCACCTCGTCATAAAGATGTCGGGCCGCCCGCCCTTCTCGGCCCAGGTGATCCTGAACGGGCACAACTACGTCGAGCGCAAGGCGCAACGGGCCGGCATCGGGTTCCAAAAGGAGGGCAACCGCTTCACTAGGGTGGACGACCCAGCACGCCTGGCGCGCTGCGCAGAGGCCTTGTCGCGTCCTGCGGCTATAGGGCGCCTGCGCCAGATGTGCGAACGCTGGATCTATTCCTCGG
>JAKAWM010000189.1 GCA_021827285.1 Actinomycetes bacterium
CAGGCAGCCCCACGCCGTCCAACAGGTCGCGCGCCGCCCATCCCGAGCCCGGGTAAACGGAGCCCGCAGGCCGGCCCATCACGACGAGCTGGGATCTGCCTGGGCCGCTTGGTTTTACGAGGACGGGGGACATCTCCACCGTGGCCTCCGTCCTGGCCGCGACGGCCTGGTGGGCCTGGGCACGTGCGATCTCGTGCCCCGAGCGGGTGACGGTTGAATTGAGCGACATGTTGAGACCTTTGAAGGGGGCTATGTCTACCCCGTTGCGGGCGAGGGCACGGCACAGCCCTGCGACCAGCCGGGACTTGCCAACGTCACTGGCCGTCCCGCACACCATGAGGGCTCCCGTTAGCACAATGGTCTCTGCTCCTACTCCGAGCGCCGTTGCCCGAGCAGTCCTCAGGCGGCCACGTCGAGGTAGGTGACGGCCTCCTGCTCGGCGCCGCGGGGACTCTAGGCCGGCCGTTCGGACGAGAGCAAACGGTGCCGTGCAGACGCGGCCCGGACAAAGCGCTCAGCCAGCTGGGGGGTGGCGGCGAGGTGCTGGTGGAGGTAGCTGGCGAAAAGACTAGGGCTGGAGAAGCCTCCCTGAGCGGAGCAGAACCGGCCGGCCAGATCTAAAGCGGCCCCAGCTGGGACCGTCTCCGAACGGTGGAACTCGTGGCCTTTGAGGCCCGTTCCGGCCGGTCCGAACAGGCCGTCCCCCCTCGTCTTTGCGGCCCGGTAGCCAATCGTGAGGCGTTCGGTCATGCGCGCCTGCACGCTGGGGAGCGCCCCCGACATGGCAACGCCGTCGAGCGACGCGCACAGGAGCAGGAGCCCGCCGCACTCGGCCCATGTCACGAGCCCTCCCCGCACCCGATGACCGATATCTGACAGCAGGGAATTGTTCGCGCCGATCTCCCTCGCAAAAACCTCGGGAAACCCGCCGCCTACATACAGAGCGACGGCGCCCGCCGGCAGGACGCGATCGCCAAGTGGGTCGAAGAGAGCCAGGTCGGCGCCTGCCTGCTCGAGCAATTCGAGGTTTTCAGGGTAGATGAAGCTAAAGGCAGGGCCGGTGCAGACCGCTACCAGTGGCCTGGCACCGCCTTCTACGACGGGTTTTGCCTCGGGCGGCTCGGTAGTCCCGAGCGGGGGTGCGCTGGCAGCCAGGGCGACGATGGCGCCCAGGTCTAGGTGGGTTTCGATAATGGCGGCCAGACGGCGGAGCGATGCCTCAACTTCTCGGGGGTGCTCGGCCACGGGGACGAGGCCGAGGTGGCGTTCGCGCCAAGAGAGCTGGTCGTCGTGGGGGAGCGCACCGAGAACGGGTATACCCAGGGGAGCCAAAGCCTCCTCGAGCAGTGCCGTGTGGCCTTGGCCACCCACCCGGTTGAGCACCACCCCGCCAACCCGGACGCGGCGGTCGAAAGTCGCGAAGCCGTGGACGAGGGCGGCCACCGAGCCGCTCATGGCCGAAGCATCCACCACCAGGACCACCGGTGCCCTTAGCAGGTGGCTCACGTGAGCGGTGGAGCCATCGCCGCCGTGCCCCGGCGAGACGGGCATGGCCGAACCGTCGAAGAGACCCATCACGCCCTCGATGACCAAGACGTCACAGCCCTCGCCAGAGGCTGCGGCCAGCGGGGCGACCAGGTCGTCACCCTGGAGGTAGCAGTCGAGGGAGCGTGATGGCCGGCCAGTGGCGAGCCTGTGGTAGCCCGGGTCGATGAAATCGGGGCCGACCTTGGCAGCGGCGACCCGCACGCCGCGGCCGGCCAGGGCAGCCATTATGCCGGTGGCGACGGTCGTCTTGCCTACCCCGGAGTGCGTCCCGGCGACCACGAACCGGGCGTTGAGAGAGCGCATGGCAGAGGATCATCGCGCGCGGGCGGGCGGAGAGCCCTTGCTGGGGGCGCCAGGAGCATACTCGTACCGGTTGACCTGGGAGGAAATTGCCGCGCAGGAGCCTGAGGTGGTTGTGTTCATGCCCTGCGGGTACCATCTCGAGGCGGCCTGTGCCCAGGCGGTCCACCTGCTGGAGCGGCCAGAGCTGGCCGGCGCCGAGCGCTTCCTCGCCGCCGATTCCGGGGGCTATTTCTCCCGTCCGGGACCGAGGCTGGTGGATGGGGTAGAGGCCTTGGCTGCGTCGTTCCACGGCCCCGGCGAACTGCCCGCCATCGTCGCTCGGCTGCGATGAGACCGCTGGGCGGCGACAACGGCTTTCTGGGCCCCCTTCACCAAGGCCAGACGGTCCCCGGCACTTCGTTACCCGTGACCCAGTGGAGCAGGGCCCTGGCCGCGGTCACAACCAGAGAGCGCTCGTAGGTGACGACATAGTCAAAATGCTCGTGGGGCTCGCCCGAGCCGTCCTCGTGCTGCCTGGCCACCAGGGCAGCAGTGAAATGCGGCGAGACTACGATGACGTCCCACTCCAGGCACAGGGGATCCAGCGAGCGAAGGCTGATGACCCGGGCCCCGGCCGGTGCTATCTCTGGCGTCAAACCTTCGGCCAGCAACCCGGTAAAGACGGCGCTGGCCGCGATGCGACGGTAGCGCTCGAGCGTTGTCCCGCTCAGGTACCGGGCATGCCCGAAGCAACTGAGCACCACGACCGGCGGCTCCTTGAGGGCCTGGTCCTCCAGAAAGCCGCTTAGGTGACGGAGGAGGTGACGGTCGCCGGTCTCGGCTTCGCGCTGGCCGGCCACCAGCGCAAAGGGCGTCGTGCCGCGGATCTCGTCGAGCCCCTGGATGAGAGGGAAGGGCTGCCAGGGGTTCTTGACCTCGGCAGGCAAGGGGCCAGGGTGCCCGTAGCGCCAACCCTGCCCGTAGGTGGCTCCGAAGGCGCGGGCCAACCAGGCGTCCTCGTCCGACTCGACCCCGCTGGCCAAGATGACGGCTCCCGATCGCTCGGCATACTCGCGGGCCACGTTGGCCGTCTCCGCCCAGCCGCTCGTGCCTCTGGCCTTGAGCAGCGGCAAGCTCACCTTCACCACGTCGGGCGTTATGAAGGGCAATAGGGCAAGAGCGCTCAGGTCTCCCCCCACCCGGTCAATCGCCACTCCCCACCCGTCTTGGCGCACGGCAGCCGACCCGTCCAGCAAGCTGGACGGGTCATCAAGCAGCGAGCGCTCGCCCATCTCGACCACCACCCGCAGGTTCTCGCGGGCGCGGGTCATGACTCCCACCAGGTCAGGAGGGCAGGGTGCCGCCAGGGTCGAGGGCTCGAGGTTGATGAACACGGTGAGCGACGGGCTGAGCCGGGCCGTGCTGACGGCCTGGACGGCGTTTGCTGCACAGGCCCAGTCCAGCTCCTCCAGGCGGTCCGCCTGGACGGCGGCGGCCATGAGCGCCATCGGAGACTCAAGCCCGCTTCCCTCTGGACCTCGACTTAGGGCTTCGAAGCCGACCACCTCGAGGCTGGGCAGGTACACGAGGGGCTGGAAGACCGTTCGTAGCTCACGCCGGTCGATGATCCGGCCTACGAGCGAGGTCGCGCCGTCGAACGCGGTCATAGTGCCGTCCGGACAATACCGCAATTGCTTCAAATTCCAGCACGGCTTGTCCAGAAAAGAGCCTGGTTGTCCCGCTCGCCTTGGTGGGCCGTGCTGGATCTTCTCGTTTTGGCAGCGAGACTGCCACCCAACAGAGCAATTAGGCTGGTAGGCGCCATCCGGGCAGGTGGGGAGACCCCGAGCGAGTACACTTGGCGGTAAACCTCCGTCCCCAGCTTTGGGAGCCCTAATGACGATAGTGGGTGAGCGTGGCGTCTGAGGGGGCAGACGCGTCGCGCTACGCCGAGGCGGACGAGCTGCTTTCTGGGCGCGCCGAGGACCAGGGCAAGGTCGCTGGCCAGTGGGGTAGGACGGCGACGGGCCCTCGAGAGGCCCAAGGGACGGCAGGGCAGTCCGGTAATTGGCGGCGGGCCAAGGGGTATTCTGTGCGGGCGCGGGAGCACGCAGCACTGTTCAGGGTGGCCACGGCGATCGCCGAAGGGTCGTACCCGGTATCAGTCTTCTTTCTTGTGGCCGAGGAAGCGGCCCGGTTACTGCACGCCGACATCGGCTCCGTGGCTCGCTTCGAGTCGCCCACCGAGTTAGTCAACCTGGCGGCGTGGACCGCCGTAGAGAGCCAGGGGATGCCACCTTATGGGGTTCGCCAGCCCATTATCGGGGGCAGTGCTACGGAGCGCGTCGCCAAAACGGGCCGCAGTGCCCGGGTAACCTCGTACCTTCAGGGCACCAGCCCCATCTCGAAGATCCTGCACGAGGCAGGTGCACGCACCGGCGTCAGCGCTCCTATCTATTCCGGGGCCAAGCTCTGGGGTTGCCTGTCGGTGGCATCGACCGGCCCCGACCCCTTGGATGGTAAGGCGGAAGCACTGCTCGCGGAGTTCGCGCAACTGGTAGCGGTAGCGTTAGAGGCGGCGGAGAGGCGGGAGCGCCTGGTGATGGAGGCCACGACGGATTCGTTGACCGGGCTCCCCAATCACCGAGCGTTCCAGGAGGGCTTGCGGGGCGCAGTCGCCCACGCGCGCCGGACAGGTGGTTCGTTGGCGCTCGTGCTGCTCGATATCGACTCGTTCAAAAACATCAACGACGCCTATGGCCATCCAGCCGGCGACGCCGTCTTGGCGGATGTGGCCGCTCGTCTCCGTTCGACTGTACGTGGCGATGAGCTCGTTGCCCGAGTGGGGGGTGACGAGTTTGCCGTACTGCTGCCAGATTCTGGCCTAGGGCAGGCCGAGGTGCTTGCCTCTCGTGCCCTGGCCACCATCCGCTCGATGTCGGTCCGAGACATCGGCAAGATCACTTGCTCGGCTGGCATCTGCGACCTGGAGCACGCTTCGGACGCTGACGAGATCTACCGTTTCGCGGACGGCGCGCTGTACTGGGCTAAGGAGCACGGGCGCGACCAGGCGTGCACCTACGTCCCCGACGTGGTTACTGAACTGTCGGCTAAAGAGCGGGCCGAATACCTGGCGCGCGTCCAGGAGCGTTCCGCGCTACTTGCCCTGGCTCGGGCCATCGATGCCAGGGACCCGTCCACCCAGCGCCACTCAGTGCGGGTGGCGGAGCTGGCGGCGCTTCTGGCTGAGGCTATGGGCTGGGAGGCGCGAGCAGTGGCGAGACTGCGTCAAGCCGCCCTTTTGCACGATGTGGGCAAGATCGGTATCCCTGACGCCGTCCTCTTCAAGCCCGGCCGGCTCATCAGCGCCGAGTACGACATCGTCAAGCACCACGCCGATCTTGGCGCCCGGATAACCGCTGACGTCCTGGACAGCGACCAGGTGGCCTGGATTCGCCACCATCACGAACATTGGGATGGCACCGGCTACCCAGACGGGCTCGCCTATGATGCCATCCCTGAGGGCTCCCAGCTGCTGGCCGTCGCCGACGCGTGGGACGTCATGACTTCTGGCCGGGGTTACCGGGCGGCCAAGACAGTAGAGGAGTCTATTGCGGAACTGCGGCGATGGGCTGGGGTGCAGTTTTCCCCTCGAGCGGTGACGGCGTTCGTCACGCTCGCCGGGGAAACGATGACAAGCCCCACCCCGTCCTTCCCAACCAGCGTAACGAGGGCCTAACAGGGTTGACGCCACGTCGCGTAAAGCGCGATGGCCCTCCGGGGGCTCAGGGCGGGACGCGGCCCGGTCCAACCGACATCAACCTTGGTGGCCGCCGCCCGAAGGGCCGGCCGCGGGCCGAGATCAGTCCAGTGAGGTCGCCTCGAAAGTTCGCACTCGGTCATCGAGAGGCAGGACCATGGCGGGGTTAGGGTGCGTGTGCTCCTTGGCCAGCATCTTGATAGCCGTGCCGTAGGTCAGGAACTCGACCACGTGACGGGCGAAATGAACAGGGCGGTCGATAATCTTGGCGTCGACCAGGCCAGCCCCGCCCGCTTGGACAATATGGCTCTGGAGCTCCCCCATGGCCGCTTCGCGAGCCTGGTACAACGTCTCGGTGTAGTTGGTGAGCTCCACGTTCTGGGTTGTCTGGCCCATGGCCGTCCCCAGAGCGCGGCGGGGAGCGTGGATGTAAGACACCCCGGCCACCAGGTCGAGGGGGTACCAACCGGCGGAGCTGAGCACAGCGAAGTCCCGAGCAGAAAGATCGCACAAAAATGGGGTGCGATAGCTGACCGG
>JAKAWM010000190.1 GCA_021827285.1 Actinomycetes bacterium
CTACGAGGGCCTCGGGCTCAATTTCGCCACCATGCGAGCGGTGCTGGCGGGCGAAGCCGGGGAGGGCGTGCCCAAACGCGTGCAGGCCTGGCTGCTGCGGCGCATGAGCGGGGCCATGCAGATCGAGTCGTTATGGCATTTCAATGCCAAGTTCGACCCCGATTGGCAGCCTCGCTACGCCGTTTACGATGCCCCGGAGCACGCCCTGCCCGCGGCACTGGCCGTGGCCCGGGCCGAATCGTTTTGGGAGCTGCCACTGATCGGCCGGTTCCTCATACCTTCACCTCAGCGTCAATCCGATGGGGCTGGCATCGAGACCTTGGTAGGCCGTTCGGCCCCTCCCCCCTAAGGTGGCCCCGGCTCCCCTCAGGGAGCCCATGTCAGGCCGATCGAATGGGCGAGCGACAACACGGGCGAGGACACCCCGGCGAAAACGGTGAAGGCCACGCACACGGCCAAAACGGCGGCAGTAGCTGTGGGCACGCGCAGCCGGGCGCTTGAGGGTGCCCGTAGAGCCACCACCGCTCCCCTAGCGGCCAGACCGGCCGTGGCCATGGCCTCCAAATCTTCGGCGCCTTCCTCCGCTTCGCCGGGGCCGCCAGCAACACCCTGCCCGCCCGGGGCAGCACGCACTCCCGCTTCAGCCGCCCGAACACCGGCCGCGGTCACCGCCGGCATGTACATCAAAAGAGCCAGTCGAAGGTAAATGAAAGCGGCAATGGCGGCACCGAGCATGCCTATGAGCGCCAACCCGTACTGGCCTTTGCCGATCACTGCGGAGATGACCACCCATTTGCCGAGAAACCCGCTGGTCAGGGGGACACCGGCTTGAGCCAGCAGGAGGACCAGCATGCTGGCCGCCAACCAAGGGCTACGCCCGGCCAAACCCCGCAAGGCCCCCAAGTCGTTGCGCACCTCGCCCCGGCCTTGGATAACGCCCACGACGGCAAAGGTGCCTAGCACCATGAAGGTGTAGGTGAACAGGTAGAAAGAAGCGGCAGACCAACCTGCCTGGGTCCCGGCTTGTAGCCCGATCAGCACGTAGCCGACCTGGCTGATGCTGGAGTAGGCGAGCAGCCGCTTCAGATCCGATTGGGCCAGGGCCAGGACCGAGCCCACCAGCACCGAAGCGGTGGCCAGCACCCAGATGGCGGGGCGCCAATTGGCAACCTCGGTGGGCAGGGCAAGCATGAGCACCCGCAACAGGCCGGCAAACCCGGCGGCCTTGGCCACGGCCGCCATATAACCGACAAAAGGCGTTGGTGCCCCCTGGTAGACGTCGGGCGTCCAGAAGTGGAACGGTACCGCCGCCACCTTGAAGCCCAGCCCAGCAATCAAAAAGGCCATCCCAGCCAGCAGGATCCCGTTGTGCGCTATGGCTGTGCTGGTGAGGAAACGAAATATCTCGTAGTACTGAGTGGATCCTGTGGCCCCGTAAACCAGAGCAGCACCGTAGATAAAAAGGGCCGAGGAAAAGGACCCGAGGATGAAGTACTTGAGCCCGGCCTCGCCCGAGGCGGCGCGGCGCCGGTGGTACGCCGTCATCGTGTAGAGGGAGATGGAGAGGACCTCAAGGCCGAGGAACAGCGTGATGAGGCCAGCTGCCTCCGCCATCAGCACCCCACCGGCGGAGCACAGCAACATGAGCACGTAGGGCTCGGGACCGTCCAAGCCTTCGCGCCCCAGGTAACCATCGGACATGAGGGCCCCCAAGGCGGTGGCGCAGCCGAAGAGGATGGCGAAAAAGGCGCTGAAGTGGTCGTAGAGCACCTGGCCGCCGACGGTTATGTTCGTGTTGGCCGCAGTGTTCAGGTTGACCCACTGCACCACACCGTCGACAGCCGTGCCCAGGCCGGCGGCGAAGGTCAGCCCCGCCCAGAGGCCCGGGTAGCGGCGCTTGGGCAGGGTGGCCGACAGGCCCAGGACCACCAAGGCGGCGATCCCCAGGATCAAAAGTGGCGCTATCGAGCGGTACTCGACAGGGATGGAGAGCGAGCCCGGGGCGCTGCACAGGCCGCTCACCTTGGCATCCGAAGCAACGGCGTTGCTGATGGTGCAGCCCGGACCGCTGGGGGGCAGGGTTACCAAGGTGATCATTTCGCTCTTCCTGTGGCCGAGGCTCCTGTGGCTGATGCGGCTCCTGTGGGAGATGCGGCGCTCGGGACAGGCGCGGCGGGGGTATCTACGACTTGGTCGGGAGGCACGGCGAAAGTGCCGTGCCCCACGCCGCTAGCCGGGATCTTGAGGCTGGGGTCGGCATACTCGATGTGGGCGATCAGGTGGTCCACTGCGGGTTGCACCCGGACCAGGAGAGGTTGGGGGTAAACCCCGATAAAGATCATCCCCCCTAGCAGGGGGGCGATGGCAGCACGCTCCGCCCAGGTCATGTCGCGCACGCCCGCGTTGACCGCCTTGGCCGGCCCGTGGAAAACGCGCTGATAGGCCCAAAGAAGGTAGATGGCGCCAAGCAAAGCCCCGCTCGTCGCCACCACCGCCCACCAGCGATGAGTGATGAAGGTGCCGATGAGCACCAGCAGTTCTCCGACGAAGCCGTTGAGGCCGGGCAACCCGGCGGCGGACAGCAGGACGGCCATGAACACCCACCCGAGCACGGGCGCCACGGTTTGAAGCCCCCCCAGCTCGTTGAACCGGTAGGTGCGGCGGCGCTCCCAGACCATGCCTACCAGCAAGAAAAGCCCGCCCGTCGATAGACCATGGTTGACCATTTCGATGATGCCACCGGTGATGCCCTGGACCGTGAAGCCGAACAAGCCCACGACGATGAAGCCGACGCCGGCCACCGAGCCGTAAGCCACCAGCCGCTTCAGGTCGCGTTGGACGGCGGCCACCACCGAACCCCAGATTATCCCTACCGCAGCCAGGGTGAGGGCCAACGGCGCGAGGTCAACGGCCGCCCGAGGGAAGAGGAATATCCCCCACCGCAGTATGCCGTAGGCACCCAGCTTGAAAAGGGTGCCCGCGAGGACCATCGAACCGCCGGTGGGTGCCTGGGTATAAGCGTCGGGCATCCAAGTGTGGAACGGTACGAGCGGCATCTTGACGGCAAACGCCACTCCAAAGGACAAAAGGAGTAGCTCCTGGTCTGCCAAGGGGAGGCGCATGGCGCCTCGGGCCAGGGTGACGATATCGAAAGACCCCGTCGTACCGGTCGGCAGGTGGGCGGAGACGAGCAGGTAGGTGGCCAGGATGCCGACGAAGAGGAAGGCGGAGCCGGCGAAGGTGAACAAGAAGAACTTGGTGGCGGCATAGCCACGGCGGGGGGCGTCGCCGCCCAGGATGACGAAATAGCCCGGGACGAGGGTGATCTCGAAAGCGATGAAGAACAAAAAGGCGTCCAACGAAAGGAACGTGGCCATACAGGCGGACTCGAGCAAGAGCATCCAAGCCAGGTATGCCCGCGGCGTATGGGCGTCTGGGACGGGCTTGGTCGCCATGGCGATGGGGAAAAGAAGAGCGGTAATGGCCACTAGGAACAGCGATATACCGTCCACGCCCAGGTACCAGGAGATCCCGAGGTCGCCGAACCACGATCCCTTGGTGGTGAACTGGAAGCCCGCGTGCGCGTCGCCGGTCTTAAAGGCGATCACCATCCACAAGGCAAAGGCGAACTCGACCGCTCCGGCGCTGAGGGCGAGCCACTTGGCCATGGTCGCCGGCTCCTGCCGGGGCAGTAGCGCGATGGCCAGCGCCGCCCCGAGAGGCAGGAACACGATGACGTCGAGGATGGGGAAGCTCACCGATCAGCCCCCCATCCTGAAGGCGACATAGCCCAGGATCACTATTACTCCTACTGACAACCCGAGGATATAGGTGCGGAGATAGCCGCTCTGCGTCCGCCGCAGCCCGCGACCGCAGACGCCGAGGAAGCTAGCTGTCCCGTTCACGAAGCCATCGACCAGCCTCCGGTCCATCACGAAGGCGAGCCCTTGGGCCAGGGCCCGGACGGGGCCGGAGACGGCAGCTGACACGGCATCGTCAATGAACCACGCCCGCCGGAGGAAGGTGGGCTCCAGTGCGGGGTGTTCGGCTGTCCTCCAAGTGGCCAGCCCCAGGCCCAGACCGCCCAGGGCGATGGCGGTCGTGACCACTGACAGGGCCCACTTCGTGGCGGTGCTGGCAACGTGCAGGCCCGTGGCCGGGAAAAGCGGCTGCAGGAAACCGGTGAGGAAGTTGAGGTGCCAAGCGGGGAAATTGATCCCGCCTCCGAGCACGGCGGCCACCGCCAAGGCGACCAGCGGGGCGGTCATGAGCCAGGAGGGGTCCCGGGGCGAGCCGCCAACGTGAGCCTCGGCAGGCAGGCCCGGCTGGGTGCCCATCCCTCCGGACTGGTAACCCTCAGTGCTGGCTTCATGTTCGTGGTGGCTTGCCTCGTCTCCGTGGTGGACCGGGCGGGCTTCGTCCCACCGGGCTTGGCCGGAAAAGACCAGGGCGAACTGGCGGCTCATGTAGTAGGCCGTGAGGCCGGCGGTGAGCACTCCCACGGCCCACAGGACCTTGTTCATCTCCCAGGCCGAAGACAAGATGGCGTCCTTGGACCAAAAGCCGGCGAAGGGTGGGATGCCGGAAATGGCCAGCCACCCCACCCCGAAAGTCACCGCCGTGACCGGTAGGTAGCGCGCCAAGCCACCCATCTCTTTCATGTTCTGGCGGTCAGCCAAGGCGTGGATTACAGCTCCCGCCCCGAGGAAGAGGAGGGCCTTGAAAAATGCATGCGTGAGCATATGGAATATGCCATCGGTGTAGTCTCCCGCCCCGACCGCCAGGAACATGTAGCCGAGTTGGGAAATAGTTGAGTAGGCCAGGGCCTTTTTGATGTCGTCCTGTGCGCAGGCGATGGTGGCGGCCAAAAAGGCCGTGCCGGCACCTACGCAGGCGATAACCCAGGCCGTGGCGTGGGCGTAGTGGAGCAGGGGTGCCACTCGCACCATAAGGTAGACGCCGGCTGTCACCATGGTGGCGGCGTGTATCAGCGCTGATATCGGGGTCGGGCCCTCCATGGCATCGGGCAGCCACATGTACAAGGGGATCTGGGCTGACTTGCCCACCGCGCCGAGGAAGAGCAGCAGGGTGACGGCGGTAGCCGTGGTCCCGTTCACAGCCCCCGGAGCACCGGCCAACAGACCGGTGGGGTGGCCGCCCACCAGCGTCCCGAGGACCCTCGAGTAGTTGAGCGAACCGAAGTGGGAGAACATCAAGAACATGGCCAGAAGGAAGCCCATGTCGCCTGCCCGGTTGGTGACGAAGGCCTTCTTGGCGGCGACGGCAGCTACCTCCCGCTGGAACCAGAAGCCGATCAGCCCGTAGGAACAGAAGCCGACGCCTTCCCAGCCGAGGAAGGAAAAGAGGAAGTTGTCCGCCATGACCAGCACGAGCATCGAGAACAAGAACAGGTTCAAGTAAACAAAGAAGCGGTCGAAGCCCGGGTCACGGTGCATGTAGCCGATCGAGTAGAGATGGATGGCGGCCGACACCCCGGTGACGAACAGGGCCATGGTCAAGGACAGCGGGTCGACCAGGATGCCCACGTTTACGTGGAGGCCGCCGACTGGGAACCACGTGAAGACCTTGAGGTCAAAGCTGCGGGCTGTGGCCGGCTGGCCGAGCGCCCCCACCCAGGCCACGATGGCGGCCACAAAAGAGCCGATGGCCGCGAAAGTGCCCACCCAGCCCGCCTTGGGCTCGCCCAGGCGGCGCCCAAAAACGAGGTTGATCACGAAACCGGCCAGGGGCAGGGCGACCACCGCATAAGCGGCGTGAACGGCAGCAGGGGTCAGGGGCGTCATTGCGTCAACCCTTTAGGGAGCTCACGTCGTCGGCTGTGGCCCCACTGCGCCGGCGGTAGATGGCCACGATGATGCCCAGGCCAACCACCACCTCGGCGGCGGCCACCACGAGCACGAAGAACACCGACGCCTGCCCTCCCAGGTCGTTCAGCATCCGGGAGAAGGTGACAAAGGTGAGGCTGACGCCGTTCAACATGAGCTCGATGCACATGTACATGACCAAGATGTTGCGCCTCACCAGGACACCCACGCCACCGATGCCGAACAGGCAAGCGGCCAGGATCAGGTACCAGGGGCCAGGGACAGTCATAGCTG
>JAKAWM010000191.1 GCA_021827285.1 Actinomycetes bacterium
CCATAGTGCGTTGCTCGAACCCAGGGCCGCCCGGGCCCGCTCCTCTTACCTTAGTCGTCCATCGTCCATCGGGGCGGGAGCTGATCGGGGGAAAAGCCTGCCGGTGATTGCCCGTCCAAGAGGTAGATGGCGTAGGCCACGTCCAACTTGAGCCCGCTCGTGTCTTTGGGGATGCCCGCGTTGGCCGCGTTGCAGTACGGGCTGGCCAAGCCCCCGGGAGTGCCCTTAAGCCAGTACTTGTCCAGGCACTGCTCCAGGCTCTTGGCTGCGCCCTCGGTGTCCCTGCTCCAGCGGCCGGCATAGAGCATCCACCACACCTGGCCGGGGTCCACCTTCCCGCTCAACCAGCCATCGCCGCGGTAGTTCACCCAGGCAGCGCCGTTCCAACCCCAGCCGTCAAGGATGGCAAAACTCGCGTCCGAGCCAAGCGGGCCAAGCACACCGTTGAAGAGCCGGTCCTCTTTGTAGATCATCTGGTGGGTCTTCTCGATGCGCAGCATGTTGTAAAAGGCTTCCTCCGGAGAATGCGTCGGCCGGAAGAGCGACTCGGCCAGGTAGCCCTCCACCGCGGTGGCGAAATGGGTCTCCACGTCCTGGCTGAAGGCGAAGTACGCCCGGGCCTTTATCATGTCCCGCAGCGCCGGTGTCGCGTCCACCTCGCACGCGCTTATAAACACAAGGCTATGGCTAAAGTCAACGCCTTGGTCATCCAGCCACGACCAAAAGGCGGGCGTTATCACGACCTTCCAGCGGCACTGCCGGCCAGGCGGCCAGGGCAAGAGCTGGAACCCACAGTTCGGGTCGCCGAGGAGGAAGGCGGGCTCAACGCCCAACTTATAGTGAGCCAGGGAACCCAGGCCTTCCTGCGTCAACTTAGCCTGGAAATCCTCCGTCGCCTTCTTGATGTCAGATTGTGCCAGCCCGGGTGCGGCAAAACTATCACCAGTGAGAAGTTGCCCTGCCTTGTTGCCGTGGGTGGAAATGACCACATACCCAGGGTCGCCCTTGAGGGCATGCACGATGCCGCTAACTGATGCTCCTGCCCCGTCAAGTTCGGTCACGCTGTAGCCCCGCTCCCCGAGCGACTTGCGCATATCAGCCAGCGCGCTCGGTGATTCAAGGTCAGGGACAGGCGCGATGATGTCGGCCTGCTTATGGGGCGGGTCGAACTGGCCGTCGGGATGGACCGATGGGTCCAGGAAGACGCGGGGGTCGCTATCGAGGGAACTGACCGTGAGCGGGGTGCCGGGCACGGAAAGGCCGGCCGCGTATAGGTCGATGAGGAGCGGCGGCGCGTTCTTGTAAAAGATCTCGATGGAGTCACCGAGGTTCTCGGTCCCGACGATGCAGTAATCACCCGTCTCGGTGCACTCGCTTGGCGTGCCAAAGGGCCGCAAGTGAGAGACTTGCCGACCCCCAGCCGCCAACCACGCCTGGGCAAATTCGTAAGCCTTTCCCGCCGCCTCTGCCGCAGTCAAGTTGAGGCTGCCGCTATTGGTTGCTGCGTTGTAGATAGCGAAAGTGCCTTGGTCCAGGTCAAGAGGTTGCCGCTGCCAGTTCGACGTCCCCTTCTTGGCCGAGAGGACCTGAAAGGGCATAGTGACCTGGCTCTCAGACAGGTTCAGGCCAAAACTGGCGTTGACCTTGAAGTCGGCGTCGTCGAAGCGCAGCGACAGGTTCCCGCCAGCGTAGGAAAAGCTGCCGTCGTCGGAGAACGCCGCCGTGGAGTCGGCGGCATAAAGAAAGGCCTCCCCATTGGCCCCGAACAGCAGGACGATCTGTGCCCCCGGCTTGGGGTGGCCACCGCTTGAGTCCCGCACGAAAGAGTACACGAGCCGGTTGAGGGGGCTCGCTCCCCCGCTACCGGTGGCGCTGGCTGCGCCTTGGGCCGCCACCGGGCCCGCCAACCCGGCTATCAACGACATGGAACAGGCCGCGGCCATCAACCCTCGCCGCCGGCGACCTACCACCGTGTTGGTGCCCAAGTGCTTTACTGGCATCCTTTTCCCCTCCCTGATGTGCGCCCTTAGGGCCAGGGTAGGCGAGCCGCCCGACGGTGTCATCGGGGGAACCCCCTATTGATAAGGGCATCAGGTCTTGGGCAGGCGGAACTGCCGGCGCGGCGCGTACGGCTCTCCCCCCACGGCCGAAAAGCCGGCATCGAGGTAGGCAAAGGACGATCCCGCCGATATGGAAAACCCCGGGTCCTCTCCCCAGTGTTCCAGTGAGACGTTATGGCCGAAAAAGCTGGCGTCGTCGGCTTCGACCATGACGGCATGGCGGCCCGAGCGTGCCACCCGTAAGTTGCTGGCTTGGATCATGGCAAAGGCGGCGGCGGGCTCGACCCAGATGCCGTGGCCCTTGGGCGCCCCGCCGCCCGGCGACTGCACGGTCACGTTCACCATTTGCAGCGTGGCTGCATACCCCGCCTGGCCCGGGGCGTCGATATGGACCCCGGTTACGCAACCGTCGAAATCGGCGTTCATTAGGTGCACCTTGTGGGGCGTGCCGGCCGGCGAGGCAGAAAGGCTGAGGCCCTTGTTGTAGTTGAAGGCGAAAATGTTCGAAAGATGCGGGTTGTCGCAACGGAACAGTTCGATGGCCGTGCCATTGGCCAGCTGGTAAGTGGCCGCGTCGGTGCCGGCTGGGTAGGCGTAGGGCCAGAAATGTACCGTCTCCAGGTAGTTGACGTCCTGGGAGCGGTCCACCCGCACCCCGTAGCGGACAGGCTGGCCCCATAGCCGGCGTATGACCGCCTGAGCGGCCCCGTCCAGGTACACGCCGCCGTAGGGGTTGTACAGGAGCACGTCCTCGATCAGCGCGTTGTGCGCAGTAACGTGGACCATGGGCGCCGCACTCGGAGGTGGGCCGGACCTGGGCTGGTCGGCCACGTTGAAGCCGAGCCGGCGTAGAGCGGCACCGCCCCCGGCGATGGTGACGGGGCTGAACGAGGCGCCCGCTCCGACCACCAGCCAGCTGCCGGCGAAAACGTTGGCCTGTGAACCCGGAGTGTTCCATCCCATGCCCTCGAGGGCCACGGCTGGGGGCAGGTTGAGGCTGGCGCTCACCACGTACTTCCCAGCCGGGAGGACAACCGTGTTGCCGGTCGCCTGCCCACCTCCCCCGGTCGGAGCGGCCGCAGCTATAGCCGCGGCAATGGCAGCGGTGTCGTCGGTCTTACCGTCGCCGGTGGCACCGTAATCCCTGACGTTGATGAACGGGCTCGTGTTAGGCATGCTCCTACATCTACCCGACAGTTGGGCCCGGTCAAGTCTCGGCGACCCAGCTCCACCTGCTGGCCGAGCGCCTGAGGTCGCCCCTGGCCGGCCCGTGCATCACCCGCTTGAGCTGGTGCTGGCCCAGGCGTTGTAGGCCGCGTTCGAGGGAAAGTAAGGGGGCCGGTACTCCCGGCAGGCGTGGTTGGCCGCCTCGAACTGGGGCGAGCCCTGATCGATGCCCACAGTGGCGGGGTCGGGTATGACCCCGTCGCTGCCAGGGTCGGGAAAGTTCCTGATGCCATGCCCGCGGACGCACTGGGAGAACTTGAGCGCCTGTGCTTTCACCTGTGCCACGCGGGCCTGGTCCGCTACGTTGCCCCCGTTTGGGAGCAAGTGCTGGCACGCTCTCTGGGCCGCCTGGAGCTGAGAACTGCCAACTTTCGCACCCGCGGCAGCGACCTTGGACTTGTCGAACCCTCCGCTGTTGTTGGGGTCCGGGAAGTCGGGCACGCCACGCGAACGCATGCACTGCGCAAAGGCGAGCGCCTCCTGGGAGCTCGATTGGTGCGGATTGGCTGACCCTGTGGTACCAGATGGCCTCCCCGAGCGGGCCGACGATGGACCGCCCTGCGTTGTCGTCGAGCCGAGCTGCGCCACTTGACCGCCGGGCGAACCCGAACAGGCCGCGGCCAACGGCACCAGGGAACTGACCATGATGATGGCAGCCGCGGCGCGCGCCTTGGGTAGCCATACCGGTCGTGACCGGCGCACGACGCGGGTGCTGTCGTTCATGAGCCCGCCCACCGGTCTGGAGGTGGTGGGGAACGTGCTGTGGCCTGGGTGCATGGACATACGAGCAGTCTCCTGACTGGCACAACGGGGCACATCCCGCATGGGAGGGAACGGGGCTCCCCCGTCGGAGGGATAGCCAGTCCATGGCGTGGGGGTATCGTGCAGTCGTGTTCGACCGGCTGGTTCGTCGGGCGTGGGGCATCTCGGGCCGGCTGATCGCCTCCTACGTCTTTGTCACTCTGGCCGTGGTCGTTCTGGTCGAGGCGCTCGTGCTCGGCTACCAGGCCCCGCGGCTAGTGGACGACGTCCAGTTACAGGCTCAGGTGGCCACCACTGTCAAGACGTACGTTGTCAACTTCATGCGGCTCTACCCAAGTGGCCGCGTGCCGGCCGGTACCCTGCTCGGCGATCGCGGCCAGCCGCCGCGGCCGGGAGAGGCGCAACTGAGCGCGGACGGGACGACGTTGGCTGTACCCGCTATTTCTGGCCCGCTCCCCAGCCATGGGGCTGTGACCGCGGTAGTCGTGATAGCGGCCAATGGCCTCGTCATCGCGTCCTCGGCGCCAGCCCGGTACCCGCCTGGGCAGCCGGCAGCGAACGTGCTCCCGGCCCGCGCGGTCGCGTCGCTCCTGCGTGGGCGTTCTCAAGACGTGGGTGGCTCTGGGAGCGGCCCCACCCCCTACGGTCTGGTGAGCTGGGCACTGGCCGGGCTGCCCGGCCCGGGGGGCCAGCCACTTCATCCCAAGTCGGGAGCTGCCACATACCTCTACGTCCAAGCGCCCCAGCCGAGCGGGTTCGTAAACCCACTGCGCGCCTGGGACGAGCTGCGCCAGCTGTCGGGGGCCGGTCCGCTTCTGTGGGCCTCCTACGCGTTGCTCATCGCCATCGTCCCGGTGGGTCTCCTGTTCGGGCTCCTCGCGTCGCGCCGCCTAGTCCGCCGCGTGCGCCGCCTGGAACAAGCCGCCATCGCGCTCGCTAACGGCGACTACACCGTCGCCCTGCCGGTCTCCGGCCGGGACGAGGTTGGCCGCTTGGAGGCGAACTTCAACGCCATGGCCCACCAACTTGGCTCCGCTCTGGCGGCCGAGCGCGAGCGCGCTACAGCCGACGCTCGCGCTGGGGAGCGGGCTCGCATCGCCCGCGAAATCCACGACGCCATTTCCCAGCACCTGTTCGGCCTGCGCATGATCGCGGGAGGGATGCGAAAGGCCGCTCCGAGCAACCAACCAGTCCAGGCGATCGAACGCATCACCGAAGCGGCGCTGCGAGACATGCAGGCACTGCTTCTAGAACTGCGCCCGGTCAACCTGGACGGTACCGGGCTTGTCCCGGCCCTCGAGGAAACCTGCGCCGCCTATCGTGACCGTCTGGGCTTGACCGTGGACGCCGACCTTGAAGATGTCGTCGTCCCCCCGCCGATCGCGTACGCCCTGCTCCGCATCGCCCAGGAGGCGTGCACGAACGCCGTCCGCCACGGCCAGGCGCGGCGGATAACCCTATCCATGACCCGGCGGGACGGGCGGGTCGAGCTAGCCGTGGCCGATGACGGCACCGGCTTCGATCCGGCCGCCCAGCGTTCGGGCTCAGGACTGGCCCACATACGCGACCGGGCCGGCGAGGGGGGGGTCACCGTAGACATCGCCAGCACGCCCGGACGGGGCACAGCGGTGACCGTCCGCGTCCCGGTGCCCTGATGATCCGGGTCATGATCGCTGATGATCACCGCGTGGTCCGTGACGGGCTGCGCTACCTGCTCGACCAGGAACCGGACATCCACGTTGTGGGCGAGGCGGGAGACGGCCGCCAGGCGCTGCGGGTTGTCACCATCACCCACCCAGACGTGCTGCTACTCGACCTGTATATGCCCCAGTTGGACGGCCATGGGGTGCTGAGCTCCCTGCAAGCTATCCCAGAGCCGCCCGCGGTCGTGGTTCTCACCTCAGCCGCCGACGACGAGCACCTGGTCCGCGCCATGCTGGACGGGGCGACTTCCTACTTGGTCAAGACGTCCACGGCCGAACAGGTCGTTGCCGCTGTCCGGGACGCGGCCGCCGGCAAGGCCAGC